>JAIYEB010000136.1 GCA_027487195.1 Hyphomicrobiales bacterium
CTTCAACGTGGGTACGCGATGAACCCGACACCAGACCTGCCACATGGAATTGCAACGTCGCGTCGCGCGCTTGTGATCGGGCTTGCAGGCCTGTCCTGTGCGCTTATGGCACAGGCACCACGCCCGATACGACTTGTTGCGTTCGGCGACAGCCTGACCGCCGGCTTCGGGCTGGCGCAGAGCGCGGCCTATCCGGTTCAGCTGCAGCGGGTGCTGCGCGAGCGCGGTCGCGCCGTCGAGATCGAGAATGCCGGCGTCTCCGGCGATACGGCAGCTGCGGGACTGGCGCGACTTGATTGGTCCGTGCCCGATGGAACCGAGGGTGTGCTTCTGGCGCTTGGCGCCAATGACGGGTTGCGCGGGCTTGATCCAGCCGCAATGGAGCGCACGCTCGAGGCCATCATCCAGCGGCTGAAAGCACGCAATATTCCGGTTCTCCTGATGGGCATGCTGGCTCCGCGCAATCTTGGTCAGGACTATGCGGCGCGCTTTGATCCGGTCTTTCCAAGGCTTGCCGAACGCCATGGCCTCGTTCTGCTGCCGTTCCTGCTTGACGGCGTTGCCGGCGATCCTGCCCTCAACATTGCCGACGGCATCCACCCGAACCCGCGCGGGATTGCCGTCATGATCGAGCGCATGCTGCCGACCGTCGAGCGGTTTCTAGGAACGCTTCGGCGTTAGGCGGGCAACGAGGCTCGCGATCAAAACGCCGAGCGCAATCACGACAGACGGCACATCAATCAGCGCATCCCACGTGTTCAGCGAGGGGTGCAGCCTGAAGCCAATGACAAGCGCCGTGAAGCCAAACCAGATCGCAAGCGCGGTGGCCTGCAGCAAAACCGCGAGCGCCACGATGCCAACCATGAGGGCTGGCAGGAGAATGCCGGAAAACCCGTGGGCATAGACATCAGCGCCGGCAAACCCCATGGCTGAGGGATAAAGGCCCGCTGCAAACGCGACCACGATACCCGCAAACAGCGCCGTGCCGCGCACGTCGGCAAAACCTGTGAAGCGGAGCGCAGCCAGAACGCAGAGCGTATAGAACGACGCGCTGGCCGGCCCCAGGACGGCCAGCAACATTGAGGCCAGCGTGTCCGTGGCGTTCAGCGGAATGAAGCCCAGGGCAAGGCCGAGGCCTGCGCCCAAAAGTGCGCCAATGCGCCCGAACCGCGTCAGGACAGACGCTCCGATGAGGGCGAGCCCCAGAAATGGCCCGATGATCTCCACGCCTGCGCTCATGGCCGCGCCTCGATCCAGGCCTGATCGAACATGACGTGGCGGATCGTGGCGTAGGAATCCGCCGCATAGAACAGGTGGATCAAACCATCGCCCGAGCGAAACATCCAAGGGTAAGCGACAAGCCTGGGGTCCGGCGTCTGATCATCGACGACGCGATGGATATCGCGCCAGGTCTGCCCGCCATCGCGCGAGCGTGCGAGGACAAGCGCATTCCGCAGGCCAGAGCCTGGATTGTACGCAATCAGCAGGTCATCAGGGCCAAGCTCAACGCTGGCCACCGCCGAGTCAGGCGTCACGAGGCTGGTGGCCGCCAATGGCGTCCATGTGCGCCCGGCATCATCCGTCCGGTTCACGAGCACGTTTGGCGTTCGCGCGGTCGGGCGATGAAACGCCACTGCGCTCGATGGGCCGGCACCAGCGCCAGGACTGAGGATGGTTACATCCGGCTGCAGGGCCGCAACAGTGTTTGACAGGCGCCGGCGATCAATCACCCGGCCCTGGGCGTCGATCCGCGTCATCTCGGAGCGCAGCGCCACCAACTCGTGATAGGTTGGCAGCATGAGCGTACCATCGCCAAGCGGGATCGGCGGAGACTTGGCAAGGGTCGAGAGATTGAGCACAGGGCTTGTCCAGAGCCGTGTGATCCGACTCCAGCTCTGGCCTTCGTCGGTGGACACCGTGCGGTTCAGCGCAGCGCCCGACCAGCCGCCGAGCGACACGGTCACGAAGATCATCTCGATCCTGCCATCGCCATGGCGCACCAGGCTCGGATTGCCGATGGTCTTGATGCTGCGGCCAAGATCTGCCGCAACGCGGCGCGGATCGATGATCAGCCGACGGGGCGACCACGCGCCATTCTCAAACGTTGAGGCATAGAGCGACACCCCAGGGCCCGCCTCGACGCGGCCAGACCACCACACGACAAAAAGCCTGCCACCGCCAAGAGAGACTGCGGCCGGAGCATGGGTGTGCCCGCCGCGCGGGCCATCGACGATGCGCTCCTCAAAGCGGCCCGGGCTGCTCACGACAGACGCGGCCTCGGGGGGCCCAAATGTGGCAGGCCAGCGGTCAACAAGGGGCTGATTTGCAAGAATGGCCACGAGGGCCAGAACACCGGTTGCAAGCGTGAACCGACGCACGCCGCTGAGGCGTTGAAGCGGTGTTGTCAGGCGGGCAACGAGGCCAGCCGCCGCCATTTCGACCTAGCGGCCAGTCGCGGCGCGCAGCGCAAGAATCTGGTTCTTGCGGTTTTCAGCAGCAAGACGCGCTTCTCCGTCGATCGCCGCTTCCATGTCGGCCTCGGCAACCGCCAGCTCGGCGTCAAACCGCCCGCCATCCATGTCAGCTGTCATGACGGCCTGTTCGGCGAGAATGGTCAGGCCTTTTGAGCCCATCTCGGCAAAGCCGCCACGCACATAGATCGACTTGTCTCCGGCAGTCACAAGACCTGCACGCAGCGTCGTCATCATGGGCGCATGGCGCGCCATGACCGTCATGTCGCCTTCACTTGAAGGTACCTGAACAGACTCGACATCCGCCGACAGCACCAGCCGCTCGGGCGATACAAGTTCAAACTTGAATGTCTCGGCCATGCCAGCCTCCGTCATCAAAAACACATCGCGATTTGCCTGGAGCAAACCTGCGCTCTAGGCCTTTGTCTTATCGCGAAAGCGGGACCCGCTTTCGCGATACATGCTTGAGCGCGATCAGACCGATGCTGCGAGCTTCTGAGCCTTCTGGATCGCTTCGTCGATGGTGCCAACGAGGTAGAACGCAGCTTCCGGCAAATGGTCGTACTTGCCTTCGCACAGCCCTTCGAA
>JAIYEB010000118.1 GCA_027487195.1 Hyphomicrobiales bacterium
TCAGGCGACAGCGAAGGCTGCAGCCCCCTGGGGATGGTTCTGGATCAGGGCTTTCTTGAGCTTCTCCAGCGCCCGGTTTTCGATCTGGCGCACCCGCTCCTTGGAGATGCCGAGCCGCGCACCGAGGCTTTCGAGTGTCGCGCCCTCATCAACCAGCCTGCGCTCGTGCAGAATCTTCATTTCCCGTTCGCTCAGGCATTTGAGCGCCGCGCGCAGCCATGCAGTGCGCCGATCGCCATCCATCGCCTCGCTGACGGCCTCGTCCGGCAGGGGCTGGTTGCAAACGAGGAAGTCCTGCCGTTCCGAACTGCCGGATTGATCCCCGTCACCCAGCGGCGCGTTCAGCGAGCTGTCGGGGGATGACAGGCGTGCGTCCATGACCGCCACATCTTCCTTGCTGACGCCAACCGCAGTCGCGATCTGCTGATACATCTCGTCTTCGTTGAGCTCGGCGCCGGTCTGGGCCAGCCGCGCGCGCAGGCGGCGCAGGTTGAAGAAAAGCGCCTTTTGCGAGGACGACGTACCCCCACGCACAATCGACCAGTTGCGCAGGATGAAGTCCTGGATCGAGGCCCGGATCCACCATGTGGCGTAGGTCGAGAAGCGAACCTCCCGTTCCGGCTCGAAACGAGCGGCGGCTTCGAGCAGCCCGACATGACCTTCCTGGATCAGGTCGGACATGGAGAGGCCGTAATGGTTGAAGCGCGCGGCCAACGCAATCACGAGCCGCATATGCGAGGCGGTCAGCTGATGAAGCGCCTCATTGTCCTGATGATCCCTCCAGCGCACAGCCAGCGCGCGTTCGTGATCTCGTTCAAGGTAAGGGGCGGCCATGGCGGCTTTGACGAAGCGGCGCCCTGCGCTCATGTGTCGGTTCATGCACTCCCTCCTCTATTAGCAGGGGTGGCGTGTTGATCACGCTCTTGGACACCTCTAGGGCGGCCCGTACGAAATTTTACGGACAGGAGGCTACAACGGATTTCAAGGGCTTGTCCTTGCCTTTTCGGCAAGGATCGTCATGATATTTTTAAATGCCCGTTCGGGCCAACGCTTATGGCGATTATCGCGCGATATATATTTCAATGAGTTGGCCTGCATGTCCGAACAGGGCGGGGGCCGCATTGCCTCTCGATATGGAATAGGCCCGGATGTATCGATCTTTGGGCGGGGCTTGATGTGGGGCCCACTCTTGTCCGGCTTCCCCGACCGGTTCAGGACGCGTACACATGTTCAACATGCGCACAGAAAACGCCCCCCTCATTCGTCTCGTCGACTACACCCCTCCTGCGTTCCTGATCCCGTCAGTGGCGCTTGATATCCATCTCGCACGCGAACAGGCGGAGATCGCGGCCCACCTCTCGATCATGCCAAATCCGGCCGCGGTACCGGAGAGCGTGCTCCGTCTGGATCTGGATGGGAACCCGCCGCGACGGGTGCTTCTCGATGGCCGTCCGCTTCAGCCGGGCGAGTATGAGGTGACAGATCGCCATCTCATTATCCCGAATGTGCCGGCGCGCCCGTTCACGCTCGAAACAATGACGCTCATCAACCCGAGCGCCAATACGGCGCTCTCGGGGCTCTATCGGTCAGGCCAGGCCTATTGCACCCAGTGCGAGGCGGAAGGCTTCCGCCGCATCACCGCCTTTCTGGACCGCCCGGACGTCATGTCGCGTTATTCCGTGCGCATCGAGGCAGACCGCGCCGATGCGCCGGTCCTGCTTGCCAATGGCAATCGCACCAGTGGCGGCGATCTGCCCGGCGGGCGCCATTTCGCGGTCTGGCAGGATCCATGGCCAAAGCCCGCCTATCTGTTTGCGCTCGTCGCGGGCGATCTTGCTGTGGTGCGGGACCGGTTTGAGACCATGTCGGGGCGCAATGTGGCGCTCGAAATCTATGTTGAGCATGGCAAGGAGGATCGCTGCGCCTGGGCCATGCAGAGCTTGAAGACATGCATGCGCTGGGACGAAACGGCGTTCGGGCGCGAATATGATCTCGACGTGTTCATGATTGTCGCGGTGAGCGACTTCAACATGGGCGCGATGGAGAACAAGGGCCTCAACATCTTCAACGACAAATACGTCCTGGCCTTGCCGGATGTGGCCACCGACGCTGATTATGTTGCGATCGAAGCCATTGTTGCCCACGAGTACTTCCACAACTGGACCGGCAACCGGATCACCTGCCGCGACTGGTTTCAGCTCTGTCTGAAAGAGGGCCTCACGGTTTTCCGCGATCAGGAGTTCACGTCGGATATCAGATCGCGCGCGGTAAAGCGCATCACGGATGTGCGCAATCTGCGCGCGGCCCAGTTCGCCGAGGATGGTGGACCGCTGGCACATCCGGTGCGGCCCGAGGCCTATAGCGAGATCAACAACTTCTACACGCCCACGATCTACGAGAAGGGCGCCGAGCTTGTCCGGCTTCTGAAGGTCATCATTGGGGCGGAGGCCTTTGCACGCGGAATGGCGCTCTATTTCGAGCGCTGCGATGGAACGGCAGCAACGATCGAGGATTTTCTCGGTTGTTTTGCCAATGCAAGCGGTCGCGACCTCTCAGGGATGCTCGACTGGTACGCACAGGCCGGGACCCCCGAAGTCACAGTTGCCATGGCGTACGATGCGGCCGCGAAGACCGCCCGGCTTGATCTGAGCCAGGTTACCCGTCCAACGCCGCGACAAGTGGACAAGGTGGCACTGCCGATTCCGCTCGTGACAGCGCTTCTTGGCCCTGACGGCACGGAGTTGCCGCTCAAA
Organism: Hyphomicrobiales bacterium; assembly: GCA_027487195.1. GTDB lineage: Bacteria > Pseudomonadota > Alphaproteobacteria > Rhizobiales > UBA4765 > JAIYEB01. The sequence goes on from JAIYEB010000118.1 coordinate 2,754, forward strand.
ACAGCGGAAGGGCCGCTGCGCGA
>JAIYEB010000025.1 GCA_027487195.1 Hyphomicrobiales bacterium
GGAACCCTCGATGACGCCGTTTCAAAGTTCGTGTCGGTGGTGACCTCCCGGCAGGCAAAGCCGGTTGCAAATGGACGTTCTGAACGAGAAGGCGCGGTTGGCGCGCTCTGAACAACGCAGTGCCGGGCGGCGTTGACCGCCAATCAGCTATAGCCGTCTTCTGCCGACGTCTGAGGCAATCACTTGCTGAACGAGATCGACGTCGAATTGCAAAGACGCTTCACGCGGCCCTGCATTGGCCAATGTCTGAACGGCAGAGGCGACGCTCGGCGCTGTGTAGTAGGCGCGATGGGCTGCTTTCAGGATAACGCCAAACGCGGACGGGTCTGATTTTTCCCAACCGGCGATGGCCTCTATGCGGTCCTTGTCCGGCAAACCAAGGGTTGCAGCACCCATCTCGGCCAAGCCAAGGCGCGCCTCTGGCGCGAGACCAGCCTTGAACGGATCAATGGCGACTGCCGCGCTGAACGCAGGCCAACGCGCGCCATCTCCTGGGATCAGCGCATCGAGAACTTCAGCCGTGCCATCGCTCGACATCGAGTTCTGTACAGGTGTAGTTTTCATCATGGCTCCACGTGATCTAGAAACCGATATTGTGATTGTCGGTGCCGGTCCGACAGGCAGTGCGGCCGCATGGCGCCTGGCTGCAGCGGGTGCGGGTGTCGTTGTCGTCGACAAGGGCTCGGTCTTCGATCCATCAACACTCGATCGCAATGCCCCGGACTGGGAGCTTCGCCGGGCGGGGATATTGTCGTCCAACCCCAATATTCGCAATGGACCTTACGACGATCCGGTCGACGATAGCGAAAGCGATATCAAGCCGATGTTTGCATCGGGAACCGGCGGAACGTCGACGCATTGGTCGGCCCATGTGCCGCGTTTTCGCCCGGAAGACTTCCGCGTGCGCACGCTCGATGGTGTCGGGAGCGACTGGCCCATCTCGTATGAAGATCTCGCGCCCTACTATGGGCTTGCGGAAGAGCGCTGGGGAACCGCTTTCATCCCCGGGGACCCGTCTGCTGCGCCCCGGCAGGGTTTGGCGTTACCCTTGCCGACGATTGGCGCCAATGGTCGCCGCTTTGCCCGGGTGTTTGACAGGTTGGGCTGGCATTGGTGGCCGGTCGATCTTGTGGTTGGGCGCAATGCCGGCAAACCCGGCGTTGAACACTGCACCCATATCGGACCTTGCGATCTTGGCTGCCCCAGCCGGCTTCGCTCAAGCGCCGAGCACGCCTTTCTCAATGCCGCACGTGAGCGCGGCGCACGCGTGCTCACCGCAACACGCGTAACCCACATCGAGACGGACGCATCAGGTCTTGCAAGCGCGCTTGTCTGCCGCGATGGCGATGGCGCTTTCCGGATCCGTGCGCGGCATGTCGCACTTGCCGGCAATGCTTCCGCAACCGCTCGGCTGCTGCTCTTGTCTCAAAATGGCCGTGCGCCAAAAGGTCTGGCCAACAGTTCAGGGCTGGTCGGTCGCGGCCTCATGCTTCACCCCTACGCCAGGATCGATGCGCTGTTCGACGAGGCGCTTGGAAGCTGGGTTTCGGGCGAGAAGGCGGGGCTCGTTTCGTTCGAGTTTCTGCAGACGAAGCCGGAACGGGGCTTTGTGCGTGGCGTGAAGCTCCAGCTCGTCTCCGGGCCAGCGCCCGTGGCGACAGCCGAGGGTTCGGTCACGGGCAAGCACCTGCCTTGGGGCAAGGACCATCATGCTGCATTCGAGGCGCACTTCGACCGCATCGCAGGCTTTACGGTCTGCGCCGAGGATCTGGCAGACGATTCCAATCGGATCGAACTGTCTGACAATGTCATGGATCGCGACGGGCTTCCGGCGGCAAAGTGGATCTACAAAGTTCCGCCGGATGCGCGTCGTGCGCTGGATTTCGGCCTTGACCGGGCTGAAGAGGTTTTGCGCGCGGCAGGCGGGCGCGCATTCTTTCGAACCCATTTGCGCGACCAGGCCGGCTTTCACATCATGGGCACGGCGCGGATGGGCAACGATCCGGAGACCTCGGTTGTCGATGCCTTCGGCAGGACACATGACGTGCCGAACCTCTGGGTGCTCGATGCGAGCGTTTTTGTGACGGCCTCGGTCGCCAATCCGACGCTGACCGCACAAGCCCTGGCTCTGCGCGCTGCCGACCGTTTGCTCCAAGAGCGAAATGCCGGACGGCGTTTGCCTGCGAAGCCAACCCGTTGGGCAAGTCAGCAGCAATGACAGGCCTTGAGCTCGCAGATAAGTCGTCGCCAAAGCGCATCCGAACACCCCACCAAATTGATCGCTCGATTGAAGGCACATCACTGCGCCAGACCTGCGCGGCCTGACCAATGACGGGAACACGGCGCACTCCGGGACCACCCTGGTTCGCTTGACAGGACCCCTCGTTGAAGCCCGCGAGCCATGCGAGATTCAACGGCGCATTTTTCCGCGAACCTGTTATACGCCCACATCCCGGCGCCAGCACCCATCCTGCGACTTGCCGTTCCGCCAGCCAGGACTGTGACGATTGACTGAATTTGCTCCTCTGCCGCACGCCCTCCATCCTTTGCTCGCCCAGGCGCTTCGCCGGAAGGGCTATGACACGTTGACGGCTGTTCAGGCCGCTGTCGCCGACCCGAAACTCTCGGATCGCGATATGCTCGTGTCGTCGAAAACCGGGTCGGGGAAGACCGTCGCCTACGGGCTGGGTATGGCCACTGCCCTGCTTCCGGATTCCCTGCCCCAGAAAGGCGGCAAACACACCATCCTGCCACCCGCAGGCAAGCCGCTGGCGCTCATCATAGCGCCGACGCGCGAACTGGCTCTGCAGGTTCAGCGTGAGTTGCTCTGGCTCTATGAGGACACCGGCGCGCTGATCGCCTCCTGCGTGGGAGGGATGGACCAACGTGCCGAGCGCAAGCAACTCGAGCGCGGCGTGCACATCGTTGTTGGTACGCCCGGCAGGCTGCTCGATCACCTCTCGCGAGGCGCGCTTCAGCTCGATCAGCTCGCAGTGGCCGTGCTGGATGAAGCCGATGAGATGCTCGATCTTGGCTTTCGCGAGGATCTGGAACTCATTCTCGCAGCGACGCACCCGGAGCGCCGCACCCTGCTGTTTTCCGCGACACTGCCCAAGGGCATCGTCGCGCTTGCCACGCGCTTTCAGCGCAATGCCGCGCGGATCGAAGTCGCGACCGACGTTTCAGGGCATGCGGATATCGAGCATCGCGCAGCCCTCGTGAAGCCCAATGGCATCGAGAAGGGCGTCGTGAACCTTCTGCGCGAAACCGATTCCCCCGCAGCACTCGTGTTCTGCAACACGCGCGATGCCGTGCGCCACCTGCACGCCACCTTGATGGAGCGCGGCTTTTCCGCCGTCATCCTGTCGGGTGAGCTTGGCCAGCACGAGCGCAATCAGGCCCTGCAAGCCCTACGCGATGGCCGTGCCCGGGTCTGCATCGCAACCGATGTCGCAGCACGCGGCATTGATCTGCCCCATCTTGGGCTCGTGATCCATGCCGATCTGCCGCATGACTCAGAGGTGCTTCAGCACCGTTCCGGCCGCACGGGTCGTGCCGGTCGCAAGGGCATCAGCGTGATGCTCGTGCCGCCATCGCGCCGTGGAAAGGCCATGCGCCTTTACTCCGAGGGGGGCATTACCCCGCATTGGGTGGCCCTGCCGAGCGCCGATGACATTCGCGCGCTCGACCGGGCGCGCGCGCTTGCGGATGAGACGCCTTTTGCCGATCTCACGGATGATGATCGTGAAATGGCCGCAGCGTTGCTCGAGAGCCGTCCGGCGTCAGAGATTGCCGCCGCCCTGGCGCATGTGTTGCGCTTGCGCCTGCCGGAGCCGGAAGAGATCGATCCGCTGCCGCTCGAGGATATGCGCCCGCCGGGCAAAAACCGGCCGGAACGCGCCGCAGGCGGCGCAGGGCAATATCGCTGGTTCGAGCTCAATGTCGGGCGTCATGACAGGGTCGAACCGAAGGGCATCCTGCGCATGCTGACCGGCAGCGGCGGTGTCGAGCGGCGCTATATTGGTGGCATCCGCATCCATGACCGGACCTGCCAGGTCGAGATTGCCATCGAGGCTGCTGACCAGTTCCAGAGGCGGACAGCCAACGCCGCCGAAGACGAAATCCGCGTGCGTCCGATTGATGAGCCTGGCCCGAAGCCAAGGCGGGAATTTGGCCCGAGATCACCGCGAAGCGAAGCCTCAAAGCCGATTTCGCGTGAGGAGCGCTCAAGACCGGCGTTTGAACCGGGTCGCAAGCCGCATCCCAAGGGCAAGGGCAAAAGCAAAGCTCCAAAACAACGGTAGCCGAGCGGCTTGCATTCAAGCCTGGCGAAGAAGCTCGACGCGTCAGCCCTTCAACCGCGTCCAGCGCCCTTGTGCCTTGGAAGAGGCAACCGCCGCTTCAATGAACGCCATGCCGGCCAGGCCGTCGGCAAGCCCAGGGAATTGAACCTCGGGGGCCGGTCTTTCGCCGGTGCGGGCAGCGATAATCGCCTTGGCGACTTCCGAATAGACGGTCGCAAACCCTTCGAGATATCCTTCGGGATGACCCGCAGGGATGCGCGTGACGCGCGCGGCATCAGCGCCCGCGGCGGAAGTTCCCCGCGAAATCAACTGCTTTGGCGCCCCAAGCGGGGTGAACCAGAGATGGTTTGGTTGTTCCTGCTCCCATGACAGGCCACCCTTGTCGCCATAGACGCGAAGGCGAAGCGCATTCTCGTTGCCCGGTGCCACCTGGCTTGCCCAAAGCATGCCCTTGGCGCCACCGGCATAGCGCAGAAGGACATGCGCATTGTCGTCGAGTTCACGTCCCCCAACAAAGGTCGTGAGATCAGCGGCAACTGCTTCGCAGGACAGGCCTGACACGAAAGCTGCGATCTGGAACGCGTGGGTCCCGATATCGCCAATGCAGCCGCCAGCGCCCGAACGCTTCGGATCCACCCGCCATCCCGCCTGCTTTTGACCGCTGTCTTCAAGCCTGGTCGTCAGCCAATCCTGCGGATACTCGACCTGGATGACGCGGATGTTGCCCAACTCACCTGCAGCGACCATGGCGCGCGCATGGCGAACCATTGGGTAGCCGGTGTAGTTATGCATCAGGCAAAAAATGGCACCGCTCGATGCGACAGCCTTCTCAAGCTTGCGTGCCTCGGCAAGCGAGGTCGACAGCGGCTTGTCGCAGATCACATGGATGCCGCGCTTGAGAAAGGCGAGTGCCGCCGGGACATGGACATGGTTCGGCGTCACAATGGAGACAGCCTCGATGCCGTCCTTGCGGCGCGCCTCAGCGCGCGCCATCGCTTCAAAATCGGTGTAGGAGCGCTTCGGATCGAGCCCCAGGACTTCCGCCGAGCGCACTGCCTTGTCCGGAGTCGAGGATAATGCGCCCGCAACAAGTTCGAACTGATCATCAAGGCGAGCCGCCATGCGGTGAACGGCGCCAATGAAGGCCCCCTCGCCGCCGCCGACCATGCCGAGCCGGATGCGGCGTGCGTTGCCCGCGCCTGCACGCGCATCGACCATCACCGCCCCCCAAGACCGAGCATTGACCGGATCATCGACCTGTCGACCGCTCCGCCGGCGAAGTCATCAAAGGCCTTCTCCGTGACGCGAATGATGTGGCTGGCGATGAAGGGCGCGCCTTCGCGGGCCCCATCTTCCGGGTGTTTCAGGCAACACTCCCATTCGAGCACCGCCCAGCTGTCAAAACCTGCAGCCGCCAGTCTTGAGAAGATGCCGGAAAAATCCACCTGCCCGTCACCGAGCGAGCGAAACCGCCCCGCCCGTTTGATCCAGGGCTGATAGCCCGAGTAAACCCCTTGCCGCCCGTCGGGATTGAACTCGGCGTCCTTCACATGGAACGCCTTGATGCGCTCCTTGTAGATGTCGATGAAGGCGAGATAGTCGAGCTGCTGCAGAACGAAGTGCGAGGGATCATAGTTGATCGCTGCGCGCTTGTGTCCTTTCACAGCATCAAGGAACATCTCAAAGGTCGCGCCATCGAAGATGTCCTCGCCGGGATGGATTTCATAACAGACGTCACATCCAACCGCGTCAAAAGCATCAAGAATGGGCTTCCAGCGTCGCCCAAGCTCCTTGAATGCGGTCTCGATCAATCCTTCGGGACGTTGGGGCCATGGATAGACATAGGGCCAGGCCAGCGCGCCCGGGAATGTGACATGCGCCGTCAGGCCAAGGTTTGCTGACGCCTTGGCCGCAAGCATCATCTGGGCAACGGCCCAGGCCTGTCGCGCTTTCGGCTTGCCATGGACCGCAGGCGGCGCAAAGGCATCGAACGCCTTGTCATAGGCAGGGTTGACGGCGACCAGTTGCCCCTGAAGGTGCGTCGATAGCTCCGTGATCTCGACGCCGTTTTCTTTGGCGACCCCGGCCAGATCATCGCAATAGGATTTGGACTGAGCCGCCTTTTGCAAGTCGAACAGCCTTGCATCCCATGTCGGCACCTGCACGCCGCGATAGCCTAGCGAACCGGCCCACTTCGTGATCGCAGCCCATGAGTTGAACGGGGCGGTATCCCCCGCGAACTGGGCAAGAAAGATGGCTGGTCCCTTGATGGTCGACACCGTGGCGTACTCCCTGACGAAGTTGATGTGCCGGATAGATGGTCAGTCCGTGGTTCTATCTGTGGAGCCTGCAACAGGCTTCAATGGACCATCTTAAAGTATCTGGCGTTGAGGGTCGCAAAGGCCTCTTGATGGACCTTAGCACCGACTGCCGGTCCAGAGCCGTTCAAGCCTGACATGACCAAAACCAAAGGGCTGACCTGCGGCTCAACCATGCGGACAGAGCTCATGATGGGCGACTTTGACAATCGAGACGCGGTGGCAAGCGAACCGCGCGCGAAAGGCGGTTTGGCAAGCAATCCGTTCGCGAGCCGCATTCGCTGAGCTTCAGCGAACGTAGGTTGCACCGTTCACGTCAAGCGTCGCGCCGGTCAGGTGGCGACAGGCACCAGAGCAAAGGAAAGCGATCAGTTCCGCAAGCTCGCCCGGTGGCACCCATTCGCCCATGGCAAGGGTCGCGGTCACCTTGTCTTCCCCACCCTGGATCGCTGCGAAATCCTCGCTCATCTTGGTCCGCACGATGCCAGGCGAAACGATGTAGGACAGGATCCCGCGTTTGGCGTAGCCACGCGCAATCGTCTGCGCCGCTGCTTTCACCGCCGCTTTGCTCGCAGCATAGGACAGCTGCGCTGGACTGGTTGAGCCACGCTGGGCGTTCCAGGACGCCATTGTCACCAGAATGCCACCACCCGTTACCAGCCAATGATGCACCGCGAGCCGCATCAGGTCGCAGGGCGCAAGAACATTGATGCGCCATTGCGCATCCCACGCCTCGCGCCAGGCCTCGTCACTATCCTCGACACCACCGCTCATGCGCGTGATCGCAGCGTTGAGGACAACCGCATCAATCCGCGTGGCCCAGGAAAGCGCGTCGCGCCAGAGCTCGGTCGCGCTGTTTGGATCGGCGAAGTCCGCCTCGATCAGAATGCGCCTGTCGGGCGGAAGTGCCGCCACCGCCTGCTCTGCACTTTTGCGCGCAGCCGGACCGCCGGCGTAGTGCACAATGAGGCGTGCGCCACGCGACGCAAGCGTCCGGGCCGTCGCCTCACCGATCCCTGAAGAAGCGCCCGTGAGCAGGATGGTCTTGCCGGAAAGGTCGTGCATAGTGTCCCCTTTTGGTTGGCGTGACATGGCAACAATACCATGACCAAGCCAATTCATTTTCCGGAGTCCGGCCTTGATCGACCCGATGCTACAAGAGCTCAGCGACCGCGTCTCGATCATCGACCTGCTGAACCGCTACTGCCGCGCGCTCGATGGAATGGACCTTGATACGATTCCACTTCTGTTCACCGAGACCTGCGTCGTCTCCTATGGGCCGCGTCTTGAATCGCGTGGCTCAAGACAGCTTGCAGCTGATCTTCAGCGGCTGTGGCGCTGGCGGCGGACATCGCACCACCTGTCCAATCTGATGGTCGAGGTCGATGGCGACACCGCGACGGCGGAAAGCTACGTGATTGCCTGGCACGAGGCACCGGACGGCCAGACCGCGACGCTGTTTGGACAGTATCACGATCAACTGCTGCGGACGCCTGAGGGCTGGCGCATCGACAAGCGCAGACAGGTGATGAACGGCAGCGACGCTGGCTTCAAACTGGCGATCCATCCGCTGCAACGCCGCCCGCCTCCCCCCGGCTGGACAGCACCTGATATGACCGCAGCGTCATGAAACGCACCGGCGCGCCCTCGCGCCTGACCGCCTTTCGTTCCAGCGCCGAGGGCTTAAGCGCCAGATGAACGTGGGCCCAGTGAGTTTTTGCCAATTCGATTCATGACTAC
>JAIYEB010000433.1 GCA_027487195.1 Hyphomicrobiales bacterium
GAAGCGCTTTTATCCATTGCCAAATCCGCTTTGGAGATATCAGGGATTGTGGGCTTTCACCTCGAAGGGCCGCACATCTCCCGCGCCCGAAAGGGCATCCATCCCGAGCACTTCATCAGACCCATGGAGCCCGAGGATCTGGCTCTGCTGTGTGCATTTGGGCGCATTGGCCGGTCCATGGTGACCGTTGCGCCGGAAGTCGTGACTGCTGCCCAGATCCGGGAGCTAAAAGCGTCAGGGCTCACCGTCTCCATTGGCCATAGCAATGGAACCAAAGTCGATGTGCTCCAGGCAATGGACGCAGGCGCAAGCACCGTGACCCACCTCTTCAACGCCATGTCGCAGATCGGTCCGCGCGATATCGGTGTCCTTGGTGCAGCGCTTTCGACCGACAGCCAACTCAGCGCAGGCATTATCTGTGACGGACTGACGGTCGCGCCTGATAACGTCAACATGGCCTGGCGGCTCCTTGGGCCGGAACGGCTCTATCTCGTTTCCGACGCCATGCCGACCCTTGGCGGAAGCCAGACGAGCTTCAATCTGCTGGGTCGCGAGGTTCGCCTCGTTGACGGCAAGCTTGTCGGCGATGATGGCACGCTGGGTGGCACCCATATCGACATGATGGGCTCGGTCAGCGTCGCGGTTCATCAATGCGCCATCCCCTTGCGCGATGCGCTGGCCATGGCAACGGCAACGCCTGGCCGCGCGATTGGTCTTGGCCCGAATGTCTGGCGCATTCGGCGCGGCGCTTCGCCAGACCTCATTGCAATCTCCGGCACGCTGTCCCGCGCACGACCGGTTTGATTGCCCGGCCAAAAATTGGACATGCTATTTAATGATGCATTGACGGTTGTCCGGACAGCCCTACTGTGGGCCTAATCTTCGAGCCGGGACGCGTCCGTCCCAGGCGGTGCTGGGGTTGGGGGTTCGACATGATGATTCGTGGATTGGCGGCTGCGGCCGTGGCTTTGTTCGCACTTCTTGGTCCGGCGGATGCGCGTACCATGCGATTTGCCTCATCGGGCGATATCGCGACGCTCGACCCTTACGCCCATACCGAAAGCTTCACCTCGAACATTCTGCATCACATCTACGAGCCGCTGGTGCGCCGCTCAAAATCGCTTGAGATCGAGCCGGCGCTGGCCACACGCTGGTCGCAGGTTGCGCCGGATCGCATGCGCTTTGAACTGCGCCGGAATGTTTTGTTCCACGGTGGCGAGCGCTTTACGGCTGACGATGTTGTGACATCCATGCGCCGCCTGATGGACCCGAACGCACGCGGTCGCGGCAACATCTCGCAGGTCACTGCGGTCGAAAAGGTCGATGACTTCACGGTCGATTTCGTAACGCGTGGCCCCTACCCGCTTTTGCTCAATGATCTCACCGGCGTCTACATCATGAGCAAGGCCTGGCTTGAGGCGAACAACGCGCTTCAGCCCGGCAACATTACGACCCGCGTCACGACATTCGCTTCAACCAATGCGAACGGTACCGGGCCATTCCGATTTGAGAGCTGGCGCCCGGACCAGGCCCTGGTGATGACGGTAAACCCGGCATGGTGGGACCGCGCAGAGCATAACCTGACGCGGATCGAGTTTCGCCCAATCCGCTCTGATGCAACGCGCGTTGCGGCGCTGCTGTCTGGCGAGCTTGAACTGATCGTGCCTGCACCCCTGCAGGATCTCGCCCGCATTGGCGCAGCACCCGGCTTCAAGGTGATCGAAGAGCCTTCGCTTCGCCTGATTTTCCTTGGCTACAATTTCCGCCCCGAACTTCAGGCAGCGCCTGGCGTTCCCAATCCGCTGCGTGATGTGCGCGTGCGCCGTGCGCTCTGGATGGCTGTTGATATCGACACGATCCATCGCCGGGTCATGCGCGGCAAGTCGCGCAATGTCGGCACACTCGTTGCGCCACAGATTCCGGGCTATTCGGCGGCGCTCGATACGCCCATGCGCTTTGATCCCGAGGGTGCACGGCGTTTGCTGACAGAGGCCAATGCTGTCGGGTTCCGCGTGCGGCTCAACTGCTCGAACGATCGCTACATTGCGGATGAGCAGACCTGCGTTGCGATTGCGGGCATGTGGAGCCGGATTGGCGTCAACGTCGATCTCCAGATTGAAAGCCGCACCACCTATTTCCCGCGCATGGATCGTGGCGAAACCGACATCTACATGCTGGGCTGGGCAACCCTGCCCCCAATGGACGGCTTCTCGGTCTTGTCCTCGCTTCTGGCCACGCGAGCCGGCGGAATGGGTGGCAACAACCCGAACGGCCTGTCTGTTCCCCGCCTTGATGAACTGACGACCCAGGCCGCCTCCGAGCTCAACGAGGAACGCCGCCGCGCCCTGATGGTTGAAGCGCTCAAGATCGTGCGGGATGATGTCCTTTTCCTGCCGTTGCATCAGCAGCCCGTCGCATGGGGTGCGCGCGGCAACATTGAGGTGATCAATCATCCCGACGAGTTCATTCGTCTGTGGTTTGCGACCGTGAATTGATCAGGGAGAGGCTCTGACGGGTCACCCCGGTGTTCCAGGTTCTTGGCCAGCGCCTGCTTCAGGCGGCGCTCGTCATGCTGACAGTGACGGCCATTGCGTTCGTCATGTTTCGCTATGTCGGCGACCCCGTGCAGATCATGTCGCGCGAAGACGCAACGGTTGAGGAAAAGCTCGAACTCAGGGCGCAACTTGGCCTCGACCAGCCGATGCCGATCCAGTACGCGCGCTTTGTGGCGCGCTTTGCGTCGGGCGACCTTGGCACGAGTTTTCGAAACAACCGCCCGGTGCTGGA
>JAIYEB010000222.1 GCA_027487195.1 Hyphomicrobiales bacterium
CAGCGCCCATCGCTGAGGCAACAAGCGCAATCCGGTTCGGGTCGATGCCCTTGAGATTGGCAAGGACGGGATTGTCGGCCACCGCTCGCATTGCCTTGCCGATCCGGCTGAACGCGAGCAGCAGAAAAAGCGCACCAACCGACAGCGCGGCGAGGGCCAGATTCTCAAGCTGCTGGGGACCAATCCTCAAGCCCCAGAAACGCCAGTCGCGGGCCAGCGGCAGATCATAGGAGCGCAGATCATTGCCAAAGCCGAACCGCACCATGTTTTCCAGAACAAGCGAGAGCGCGATGGAGACAATCGCGGTTGCCAGCAGACCATAGGGCAGCATGGGCTTCAGGACGAGCTGGTGCGAAATGGCGCCAAACAGACCGGCAACAAGGAAGGCAGCCAGGAGAGAGAGAGGCGCGGGCATGCCAAAGTGCGTGTTGACCCACCAGCCTGCAAATGCCCCGATTGTTGCCAGCGACCCGATTGCGAAATTGGCAAAGCGCAGAACAGCGAAAATCAGCGTGAGGCCGATCGCGATCAACGCAAGCTGGGCGCCGTTGATAATGCCGTTGAGGATGAGCTGCAGGACGAACACACCCAAGTCTGTTGCAAGCCGCGCCCTGAAACGCAAGAGGCTAACAGTCTTCATCGCATCCGCCGATGGCTGCCCAAGCCGTTGACCCCGTCATCTCTCGCGCCTATCTGCGAGCAACCCTGCCGGAAATGAGAGTGTCATGCGCGCGGAAGCCCAATCCCTTGTCGATGAGATCAAGCAGGCGCTCAGCCTGCTGAGGAGGCATCTTTGACTGGGACAAGTCCCAGAAACGCCTCGCTGAACTGAACGTTGCCGCTGAAGCGCCGGACCTTTGGGATGATCCCCAGAAGGCTCAGAAGCTGATGCGCGAGAAAAACCGCATTGAAACCGCGCTCGACAGCCAGATCCGGCTCGAGAAGGACATTTTCGACGCTGCAGAGATCATCGATTTCGCGGAGAGCGAGAATGACGAGGAAATGGCGCTCGATGCCATTCGTTCGCTTGAAGCTCTGAAGCTTCAGGTCGAGGCCCGGCGCACGGATGCCATGTTCTCCGGCGAAGCCGACGGCAATGACTCCTATGTTGAGTTTCATCCCGGTGCCGGCGGCACGGAAAGCCAGGATTGGGCTGAAATGCTGCTGCGCATGTATACGCGCTGGGCGGAAAAGAATGGCTTCAAGGCCGAATTGATCGAAGCGTCAGACGGCGAAGGCGCGGGGATCAAGTCCGCAACGCTGCTGGTGAAGGGCGAAAACGCCTATGGCTGGCTCAAGACCGAGGCCGGCGTCCATCGCCTTGTCCGCATATCGCCCTTCGATGCCAACGCGCGGCGCCAGACATCGTTTGCATCCGTCGATGTCTACCCGGTGGTTGACGATGCGATCAACATCGAGATCAAGGAATCCGATTGCCGGATCGACACATACCGCGCCTCGGGCGCAGGCGGGCAGAAGGTCAACAAGACCGACTCGGCCGTGCGCATCACGCATTTGCCAACCGGTGTTTTCGTGGCGTGCCAGACAGAGCGCTCCCAGCACCAGAACCGGGCCACGGCCTGGGCCATGCTGAAGGCGCGGCTGTATGAGATCGAGCTGAAAAAGCGCGAGGATGCTGCCATGAAGGAGCATCAGGGCAAGACCGAAATCGGCTGGGGCCACCAGATCCGCTCCTACGTTCTGCAGCCCTACCAGATGGTCAAGGATTTGCGGACCGGGCTCACATCGGGCACGCCATCTGCAGTCCTCGATGGCGATATCTCGCCCTTCATGGCCTCGGCGCTGAGCCAGCGTGTGTTTGGTGGCGGTCCGGTTGCGGTCGACGACGTGGATTGACGCGCTTCGATATGGTAGCCTTCCCCCATGCTTGAAGGCCACCTTCGCCACGCAACGCCGTTCACAGATGGCGCGGATGGGTTTCCCCGCCGACGCTTCAGCGTTGCTGAAGTGTTCGCCATGCTTGATCAAAACGTTCTTTCCCATGATGAGAAATTCGAACTGATCGAGGGCGAGTTCTTTCCAATGAGCCCCAAGCGCAGCACGCATGAGCTGATCAAGAATTACCTGAACCGTGCGTTGGCCCGTCAGATCGACGATGGCCTGTTCGTTGGTGTGGAGAACACGCTCTACCTTGATGACTGGACCTTCGTGGACCCGGACCTGTTGCTGGTCCCCTCAGCGTTGCCGAGTGATCAGATCAAGGGCCCGGACGTGCTTCTTGCCGTTGAGGTCGCGGTGACGACGCTGCGCTATGATCGCGACAAGAAGGCACCGCTGTATGCGCGCCATGGCGTTCCGCTCTATTGGCTGATTGACGGCAATAGCTTGGAAACCACGGTCTATTCAGCGCCGGTCAACGGAGCGTGGACCTCCGTGACGGTTGCGGCATCGACCGATGTGCTGACGGTTCCAGCGCTTCCCGGCTTCCAGTTCCGGCTTGCCGACGTACGCTGAAGGACGCGCCTACCAGATGCCGAGGCGCTGACCGGCGCGCATAAAGCGCTGCGGATCGACCGCCTCGCCGTCGATCCGGGTTTCCCAGTGCAGATGCGGGCCGGTGGAGCGGCCGGTTGAGCCAAGGCGTCCGATCACCTGACCGGCGCTCAGACGCTGGCCTTCCGAGACCGCAATGGCAGAAAGGTGGGCATAGCGCGTGGTCAGGTCATGCCCGTGATCGACCTCGACCATCAGCCCAAACCCGCCGGAGCGTCCAGCCGAGACAACGGTGCCGGCACCTGCTGTGCGGACCGGATCTCCGGTTGTGCCGCGAAAGTCGAGGCCTGAATGAAGCGCCGGGCTGCCAAGGAAGGGGTCCATGCGCGGGCCAAAGCCGGACGAAATGTCGACATCCTGAACCGGACGGCGCACGGGAATTGGTGCCAGGCTGCGGCGCATCCGGTCAATCCAGCCAAGCTGTTCCGCAAGACTGTCTGTCCGGTGTTGGAAAGGGTCGATCTGGGCTGCGGCAAGCGGGACCAGCGGCCCCCCGGTCTGGGACGGGCGCGGGCGGGGCCCGGCGAGTTGCTCCGGGTTGATCCCAATGTCCGCGATGGCAGAGCGCATGCGGTTTTCGGTGTCGCGCGCACGCGTTTCAATCGCCGCCAGCGTTTGATCCTGGATCGCCACGATCGATGTAATGTTTCGATCAATCGCGCCCATCATGGTGTCGATGCGGCCGATCCGGTCAAGCGACGGAGGGGTTCTGGTATCGATCGAGCCGGTCGTCATGGCGTCTACGGGCTGCACTGAGATACCTGACTGGCGGGCGCGCTCCACCGCACCGGTGATCGTGACCGTGCGGGCTTCGATGGACTGCTGGCGACGCATCACCTCGTCGAGCCTGACTGTGAAGGCATCCTGATCGAGGAACTGCCGGCTGGTCACGCGGTCAATCTGCAGCCGAAGCTGGGCAATCCGGTCCTCATACGCGTGTTGCATGCGTGTCTGGCGGGTCATCATCGACGACAGCACGTCGTCGCGAAACATCACATAGGCGGTCGCAGCACACAGCCAGAATGTAATGCCAACACCTGCGAGCGACCCGACAACCAGCATCCAGCGCCGCACCAGAACGCTATGCACTTCATCGCCGCGTGCGATGATGAAGTAATAGGGCTCTGCAGAACGGCGCAGGCGCTTTGGCGATCGGCGGCTCATTGTTCCACGCACTCCACGCCCACGGCGGGCCTTCATGCGTTAACTTGCAGCCTGCATGGTTAACGGAGTGTTGAGCATGTTTTTCAACCCATTCGAAAAATGCATTGTTTGGGAAAGGGTTCGGGCCCGGACAAGCGTTTTAAGTGGCGATGCGCGTGGCTTGGCTTCGTTGACGAAATCGGCTTTTCCACCTATTTTCTCTACAGCTGAAGGCCGCTCCTGACGGGCGGCCATTTGCTTTTCGATACCCAGTTCCATCGCTACCCCCGAACCCGGAGACGTGCCATGTCAGTCGCAACGCCCCTTCTCCCGACATTTGCTCGGTCGGAGCTTGCGTTCGAGCGAGGCGATGGTTGCTGGCTCTACACACGCGAGGGCGATGCATATCTCGATATGGCGGCAGGCATTGCCGTTAACTCCCTTGGCCACTCCCACCCGCATCTTGTCGAGCGGCTGAAGTCTCAGGGCGAGAAGCTCTGGCATGTCTCGAACATGTACACGATCCCCGAGCAGGAGCGACTTGGCCGTCGTCTTGTCGAGGCCACCGGGCTTGACTACGCCTTCTTCCAGAACTCAGGCGCTGAGGCGAATGAGGGCGCGATCAAGACCGCCCGCAAGTATCAAGCGCACAAGGGCCGGCCCGAGCGCTTCCGCATCATCACATTCGAAGGGGCCTTCCATGGCCGCACGCTGTCGACCATCGCGGCTGGTGGCCAGAAGAAGTACCTTGAGGGCTTCGGGCCCAAGGTTGACGGCTTCGACAACGTGCCTTTTGGCGACCATGACGCCCTGAAAGCGGCGATCACGCCGAAGACCGCTGCGATCATGATTGAGCCCGTCCAGGGCGAAGGCGGTGTGCGCGCGGTTCCCCACGCCTGCCTCAGAGGCCTACGGGAGCTGTGCGACCAGCATGATCTGCTCTTGATCTTTGACGAGGTTCAGACGGGCGTTGGCCGTTCCGGCAAGCTGTTCGCTTTTGAATGGGCTGGTGTCAGGCCGGATATCCTGACCCTTGCAAAAGGCATCGGCGGCGGCTTTCCGATTGGCGCATTCCTGACGACCGAGGCCGCAGGCGCGGGCATGACGCCAGGCACCCATGGCACGACGTTTGGCGGCAACCCGCTGGCTTGCGCCATCGGCGACGCCGTTCTTGATGTTGTGCTGGCCGAAGGGTTTCTCGAGCGCGTTCAGGATGCGTCGCTCAAGCTGAAGCAGAAGCTCGCAAGCCTGGTTGATCGCCATCCGGCTGTGTTTGAGAGCGTTCGAGGCGAAGGATTGCTGCTCGGTCTCAAGACCCGTGTGGCACCCGGCGACGTGGTCATGGCGGGTCGCGCATCGAAGATCCTGACGGTGGCTGCCGGCGATAATGTCGTGCGCTTGCTTCCGCCCCTCACGATTTCCGACGCCGAAATCGATGAAGCGCTCGTGCGCCTTGAAAAGGCAGCGGCCCTGATCGAATCCAAGATGCCGGCGCTCTCGCCCGGGGCTGCGGCATGAGGAAAGAGTTCCGACATTTTCTGGATCTGGCCGATGTTTCGACCAAGGATCTGAGAACGATTCTTGATTGGTCGCGCGCGACGAAATTGGCGCGCAAGGCCGGTGCGGTTGTTGCCGGTGGCCCGCTTGCCAACAAGACCGTGGCGATGATCTTCGAGCAACCCTCGATGCGCACGCGGGTCTCGTTCGATGTGGCAATCCGCGAACTTGGCGGCACGCCGATGATGCTGACGGCCAGCGAAATCGAACTGGGCAAGCGCGAGTCCATTGCCGATACGGCGCGTGTTCTGTCTCGCTACGTCGATGCAATCATGATCCGCATGCTTGACCACGACAAGCTGGTTGAGTTGGCGAAGCATGCCACGGTCCCGGTCATCAATGGGCTGACCAAGCGCTCGCATCCCTGTCAGGTGATGGCGGATGTGATGACGTTTGAGGAGCATCGCGGGCCGATCGCCGGCAAGACCGTTGCCTGGGCTGGCGACAGCAACAATGTGCTGGCCTCGTGGGTTCATGCCGCTGCGCGGTTTGACGTCTCGCTCAGGATTGCAGCCCCGCCAGAGTTGCAGCCAAGGCGCGAATTGCTCGATTGGGCAAAGCGCGAGGGCGCGCGGGTCTCGGTGACAACATCTGCGGAAGATGCCGTCGAAGGCGTGGATGCCGTGATCACTGACACCTGGGTGTCCATGGGAGATGCGGAGAAAGAGCGCCGCCATAACCTGTTGAAAGCCTATCAGGTCAATACGCAGCTGATGCGGCGTGCGCCCAAGGCGATCTTCATGCACTGCCTGCCGGCCTATCGTGGCCAGGAAGTGACCGATGATGTCATGGATGGCCCTCAGTCCGTTGTGTTTGATGAGGCCGAGAACCGCCTGCATGCCCAGAAAGGCATTCTGGCCTGGTGCTTTGGAGACATCCGCGCGTGAGTGAGAGCGAAGCCCGCGTCGCGCGCGACGTGGCAGACGACACATCCCTGCCGTTTCAGGTCGCGAGTCTCGATGTGCGCGGGCGCATCGTGCGCTTTGGCGGGCTCCTTGATGAGATCCTGGTGGCGCACAACTATCCCGAACCGGTATCGATCCTCCTCGCCGAGGCGATGGTGCTGGGTGCGCTGCTCGGGACCGGTTTCAAGTTCGACGGGCGTTTCACGCTTCAGACCCAGGCCAATGGGCCGGTTGGCATGCTTGTCGTCGACATGGATACGCCGGGCGGCATCCGTGCCTGCGCGCGCTTTGACCGTGCTGCTGCGGCGGCTGCGATTGCGGAGGGGCGGACCGCTCCCATGGAGCTTCTTGGCCAGGGCCATCTGGCGATGACGGTCGATCAGGGCGCCTACATGCAGCGCTACCAGGGGCTGGTTGCGCTTGATGGCGCGTCGCTCGAAGAGGTCGCGCGCAGCTATTTCGTACAATCAGAGCAAATTCCGACGTTTCTCAAGATCGCGGTCGCACCCAGCGTCTCGGCTTCGGATGGCTCTTTCCGCTCGCCCTGGCGTGCCGCAGCGTTCCTCGTACAGTTTCTGCCCACAAGCCCCGAGCGCCAGCGCATGGCCGATCTGCCACCAGGCGATGCGCCCTCTGATTTCGTTGCTCCAGTTTACCGGGACGACGAGGCGTGGATCACGGTCCGCACGCTCGCTGAAACGCTGACGTCCGAGGAATTGATCGATCCCGGCCTGTCGCCGGAACGCCTGCTTTACAGGCTTTATCATGAGCATGGCGTGGCCGTGTTCGAACCGACGCCGGTGGCAAAGATCTGCAGGTGTTCGGAGACGCGCGTGCGCGACATGATCCGCAGCTTCAAACCCGCAGAACGGGTCGATATGATCGAAAACGGTGCCATTGAAGTCGTTTGCGAGTTTTGCAACACACGCTACCGCTTCGATCCCACCGCGATCACGGACTAACAAAATCATGGGCTTGACCGGGTGTTTGCTCATCCGGAAGTCCACACTCGGCGTATCCCACATGACGAAGGCGCTCTCAGCGCCGGTGGGAGCATTGGCATGGAAGGCTCGGTTGCGGACGCACAACGGCAAGCGGAGCGGGCGCTGAAGGTGCGTCGCCGGTCCGGCCTCCTGCGCATGGTTGGGCGCGTGCTTGTCTCTCTCGTGCTTGTCGCTGCTGCGATTGGGGCTGGGCTTGGCCTTTTTCAATACATGGTCGCAACCCGCCCGCCGGTGACACAGGCTCAGACGCCGGAGCGCCCGCGTATTATTGATAGCCGCATTGTCACCCCCGGCGACGTTGCTCCGGTCCTGACGCTTTACGGCCAGATCACATCTGGCCGCTCCGTTGACCTGCGCATGCTGGTCGCGGGTGAGGTGCGCGCGATAGCGCCCGGGATGAGCGAAGGCGGGCGGGTCCGTGCCGGCGAGATGCTCGTTGAGGTTGATCGCTTCGAATTTGAAGGCGCGCTGGTCCGCGCGCGCGCTGATCTGGCCGAAGCCGAGGCGCGGCTCGCCGAGACTGATGCGCGTCTCAAGGCAGAGCGTGACGGGATTGCCCGGGCACGAGAGCAGCTGATGATTTCGGAGCGCGAGGTCGCGCGCTTGACATTGCTTGCCACGCGCGAGGCTGCTTCTGAGGCTCAGCTCGATCAGTCAAGGCTGCGGGTTTCGGCTGCGCGTGGCACGCTTGAAACACGTGAAAACCAGATCGGCATTCTGGATGCCCAGCGTCGTCGCGAAGAGGCTGTCCTCTCGCGCCTGCGTTTTGCCGTTGCAAAGGCCGAGCGCGACCTCGAAAACACGCGTCTTGTTGCCCCGTTTGACGCGATCATTTCCAATGCTGCAGCGGATCGCGGTCGTCTCCTGGCGGTCAGCGATCGCGTTGCCTCGTTGTCCGATCCCTCGCGCGTCGAGGTCCGCTTTACCTTGAACGATGCCCAGTATGGTCGCCTTGCGGCCAGCGGCATGATCGAAGGGCGACCCGTGACCGTGCGCTGGCGCGCGGGCGATACGGTGTCCGAGAAGTCTGCAGTCATTGCCCGTGTTGCGCCAACAGTTGCGGCAAACACGGGTGGCTTTGACGTCTTTGCCGTCATTTCAAACCCCGAGCGTGCAGCCCAGCTCCGTCCGGGTGCGTTCGTTGAAGTCATCGCCGCTGATCGCGTTGTCGCTGCCGCGGTGTCGCTGCCAGCCTCCGCCATTCATGCTGGCGATTTCGTGTTTGTGGTTGGCCAGAACAATCGGCTTCAGTCCGTGAAGATCACGCGCGTCGGGTTTGATGGTGAGGCTGTTGTGGTTCGCGGCGATCTCAAGCCGGGTGATGTTGTGATGACGAGCCGCCTGGCCGAAGCTGCCCCAGGGTTGCTGGTTGAGGCGCGCCGATGACGCCCGCACAATCACAGAACCCGTTTCACGCGCTGATCCGGGCTTTCCTGAACCATCGGATTGCTCCCAATCTCGTTGCCATTGTGGCGTGCATTGCTGGCCTTGTTGCGCTGACGCGTATCAACACGCAGTTCTTCCCGACAACCGACATTCCCACGATTACCATTCAGGTGAACTGGCCCGGCGCCAGCGCGCGCGATCTCATGGAAGGCGTCCTCGACGTTGTCGAACCCGAGGTCCGCTTCATTGATGGCGTCGACAAGGTCTCCTCCTACGCTCTCGAAGGCACCGTCCGCATTACGCTGGAGTTTCGTGATCGTACCGACATGACCCGGGCGCTGAACGATGTCGAAGCCCGCGTGTCTGGCATCACAACGCTTCCGCTTGAGGCAGAGCGGCCGGTGATCACGAGGCTGCAATTCTTTGAGTCTGTCGCATCAATCCTCGTCTCCGGGACTGCCGATGAAGGCGCAATCCAGGACGCTGCGAAGCGCGTGCGCGACCAGCTGCTCTCCTCAGGCGTCGATCGTGCGACCTTTACCGGCAAACGCCGCCAGGAAATCGTCGTGGACCTGCCGCCGCAGATCCTGCGCCAGCTTGACCTGACACC
>JAIYEB010000368.1 GCA_027487195.1 Hyphomicrobiales bacterium
TCGGGAGAAGCCGTCTATTGCGTCAGCGATCCGCGTTAACAGGTTCAATGGATGCCTCAGCCCCAACGGATCGGCAGGGTTCGTGCATTGAAGTTCGCGGCATAGCTTTGCATCATGTAGCCTTGGCTCCTGACGCGGAATTCGGCGTAGGAGTCGGCAATCCGCTTTACCATCGGATCTGAGTGCGCCCGGAACTCGGCCAGCATTTCGCCTGCCGTATTGCCGAATGCGATCAGAAGGTCGCGCGGAACCTCACGCGGAACGACCTGATGCTGCGAGACGAGCTGCGCCAGAGCAACGGGGTGGCGAGCGTCATACTCGGTCGTGATTTCTTCTGCGACCGACATGCAGGCAAACCGGACGGCTGCCTTGAGATCATCCGGCAACGCATTCCAACGCGCCATGTTGATGCCGATTTCCTCGGCGGATGAAGGCTCCTGAACGCCGGGATAATAATAGTTCTTGGCAACCTGATGGAGGCCAAGCGGGGCGTCGGAGAAGGGGCCGACAAACTCGGCCGCATCGATCGTGCCGGCCTGAAGCGCTGCGAAGATTTCGCCAGCTGGCAGCGCCACGACAGACGCGCCGGCGCGGCGGAACATTTCCCCGCCAAGACCTGCGGTGCGGAAACGCAGGCCGCGGAAATCATCGATGGAGCGGATCTCGCGACGGAACCAACCCATCCATTGCGGCCCCGAATTGCCGGTAATGAAAGGCTTTACGCCAAAGCGGCCGTAAATCTCATCATAGAGCGCTTGTCCGCCGCCATGGTTCATCCAGGCCTGCTGCTCATAGGCCGTCATTCCGTAGGGAAATGAGCCAAAGAACCCGATGCCGGGCGACTTTGAAATCCAGAACGAGGGAACGCCGTGGTAGAGATCCGCTGTTCCGCCAGCAACCGCATCAAAGGCACCAGGAGCTGGCACCACTTCGCCGGCTGCAAACAGGCGGACGTTGATGCGACCACCCGTGACGGCGATGATGCGATCAGCAACACGTTGAGCAGCAACGCCGGGGCCCGGCAAATTGCGCGGCCAAAGCGTGACCATGCGCCATTCGATGCGCGCCTGGCTGAGCGCAGGTGTTGCAAGAGCAGCGGTCGATGTGACGGCTGCGGCCTTGAGGAAATCGCGGCGCTTCATGTTTGTCCCCGTTTCAAAGCAATGAAACCGGAGTGAAGACCGTTCGCTCATGGGAGGCAAGCCCAATTGACCGTCAAGGCTGCCTGTATTTAGGCCTAGACTCTTAGGTCAAGCCGGCGCGGGGCGCCTTGCTGTGGCGCTTCAGGGAGCTGCGGCATGGGCTGGGATGGGCGATAGGCCTCAAGCGCCTGGCGGGCTGCGGGTGACAGCCGAATCTCGACGCCGCCGCGCACAGGAGTAACCTCCGGCGCCTGAAAGTTCGGCTGGGCCGGGGCTTTCTGCGGGCGCGCGGTATCGGCAATGCCGAAACTGGCGAGAAGGCTTGAGATCGATGCCATGTGGATGAAAATGGGACAACTGGTTAAACAAACCGTTAACACTGGGGTAACCATGTTTCGACGCAACAGCGTCACTTCCAGATGTGTGCAAACGACGTTGCCGGTTGCCCTGTTGCACAGGCCTCGCTAACCAGCGTCATGGCCGTTTACACTGACGTTTCAGACGATGATCTCGCGCGGTTCCTCGCGGACTACGAACTTGGCGCTGCGCTGTCGTTCAAAGGCATCGCGGAAGGCGTCGAGAACTCGAACTTCTTCCTGCATACCGAGCGCGGGAACTACATTCTCACCCTCTACGAGAAGCGCACCCGCCCCGAGGACCTGCCTTTCTTCCTGTCCCTGATGGAGCATGTTGCCGGGCGTGGCGTCGTGTGTCCGCTCCCGGTGCGAAACAAGCGCGGCTCAGCGCTTGGGCATCTCGCCGGTCGTCCGGCTGCGATTGTCACTTTCCTTGATGGCGTCTCGGTCAAGCGCCCTAGCGCGCTGCATTGTTCTGCATTGGGTGCTGGCCTTGGCATGCTTCACCTCGCAACCGGTGACTTTGGCGGCCAACGGGCGAACGCGCTCAGCGTCGGCGGCTGGAGGCCCCTGATCGAAGCTGTTGGCCAACGCGCCGAGACACTTGCGCCGGGACTTTTCGACGATGTCATGGGCGAGCTTTCGGCGCTTGAGGCGGGCTGGCCACGTGATCTTCCTTCAGGCGTGATCCACGCTGATCTCTTCCCGAACAACGTCCTTTTCATTGGACCTGCCGTCTCGGGCCTGATTGATTTTTATTTCGCGGCCCACGATGCCTATGCCTACGATCTCGCCATCTCGATCGTCGCCTGGTGCTTCGAGCCGGATCATCTCTCGCTCAACGCAACCAAGGCCCAGGCGCTGATTGCAGGCTATGAGAAGCAACGGCCTTTAAGCGTTGCTGAGCGCGCCGCGTTGCCGCTGTTGTGCAGGGGCGCTGCGCTGCGCTTTCTCGCGACAAGGCTTTATGATGCGTTCAATACGCCGGCGGGTGCGCTCGTCAAACCGCTTGACCCGGTTGAGTACTGGAAGAAAAACCGGTTCTTCCGGCGCATTTCTGACATGGCCGAGATCGGCGCATGAAGCGTCTGACGATCTATACCGACGGGGCGTGCTCGGGAAATCCGGGGCCCGGCGGGTGGGCTGCAATCCTTGTCTGGGGTGAGACCACGAAGGAATTGTCCGGCGCAGAAGCGATGACGACCAACAATCGCATGGAGCTGATGGCGGCCATCGCCGGGCTTGAGGCCGTGTCCCGTCCGGTGCCGATCGATCTCGTGACCGACA
>JAIYEB010000110.1 GCA_027487195.1 Hyphomicrobiales bacterium
CCGCTTGAAGCGCGCGTGGCGTTCGTGCCGCAAAAGCCATACCTTCCGCTCGGCACGCTGCGCGAGGTGATGCTTTATCCTGAAAAGGAAATGGACATTGGCGATCAGGCGCTTGCCACAATGCTTGATCGTGTGGGCCTGTCCGCACTGCAGAGCCGGCTGCATGACACGGATCGCTGGGACCAGACGCTGTCGTCCGGCGAGCGTCAGCGCCTCGCTTTTGCGCGGTTGTTGATTGCAAAGCCGGAAGTCATCTTCCTCGATGAGGCGACCGCCGCCCTCGATGAGACCAACGAGGCCCTGATGATGGGGCTTATCGTTGCTGAACTGCCCGACGCGACCGTGGTCAGCGTTGGCCATCGTCCAGGCCTTGAGCAGTTCCATCACCGCAAGGCGAGCTTGCGGCGGATCGATGGGCGCACGCGGATTGACACGGTCGGCGTTGTTAATCGCGCAGACCCCGTGGCCTGACACAATCCTCATATAACATCTGGCCTTAAGCGCCGCAGGAGACCGAGATGCTGCATGTCTGGGAAGAGAACTGGGGTCTTCGCGTGGCTGAGTGCCCGTGCGACGTCCACTTCATCGAGTGGGTTCGCGAGAACAATCTCAGGAACCAGTCGATCTATCATTTTGGCACCGGCGGCCACCATGTGGTCGGTGTCGAGCTTGGTGGTGATGGCTCGGGAAACACGATTGTCGGCATTACCGCATCGACCGGCGAGTACGAAGACTTCATCCAGATGTCGATCGAGCGCCCGAAAATCCTTGCCAACTACATGGCGTTTTTCGGCGATATCTACCTGACGAATCCGCGGCTTTTGCCCGATTTCGATATCGTCACCCTGTTCCATGTCGCTGAGTTTCGATCAGAAAAGAACGACTCCTACGGCGCGCTCACCGAACGCGGGATGATCGAGGCGCTTCTGTCAAAGACCCGTCCCGGCGGCTATGTGCTGTTTTATCCCGGCTCCTACGCCTGGGCGATTGCAAAGCCGCTGGTGGAGGCCATGGCAGCGGAAGGTCAGATCACGCGTGAGGGGGCCTACAAGACCCTTGAGATCTACCGGAAGCCTGCGTGAGTCGATCTGTAGCTATCGTTCTTGTCGCGCATGGCGACCGGGGCGGTACAGCGCGCAACGAAGGCCTGACCGCGCATGCCAAAGCGCTGTCAGCGCCCGGCATCTATGGCCATGTCGGGTTGGCGTTCCTGAAAGGTGAGCCAACCCTGAGCGAGGCCTTCAGCGAGGCAAGCGCGTCTGGAGCTTCTAGCATCATCCTCGTGCCGGTCATGATGGCGGAGGGCTACTTCTCCCGCATCGTGTTGCCACGGGAGGTGGCAGCCGTAGGTGCGTCACTCCCGGTCACGACGACGTCGGTTCTTGGCCTCAGGCCTGAGATTGCCGGCCTGATAGACCAGATCGCCTGTGCCGAAGCTCAGGCACAAAATCTTGCGCCCGGGTCCGCCACCCTCATGATCGTTGGCCATGGATCTGCCATCGGGCCTGATGCGCGGGTGCCGGTTGATCGGGCCGTGGCAACGCTTCGCGCCTTGAACCGCTTTGCTGAGGTCGTTCCGGCCCTCGTTGAGGAAAGCCCCACGCTGGACGAGGCCGTGGCCGGCCTGACACGCCCGACGATCATCGTGAGCCTTCTGGCATCAGATGGGCTGCATGGCGATGATGACCTGTCTGAGGCCCTTGAAAGCGCTGAAGTGCCGGTGTTTCGCACTGGCGCGCTCGGCTCGAACCCCCTGATCCGGCCCATCCTTGAGGCCATGATCATGGAGGCAATCAATCAAGCTCACGCCACCTGAGGCACGCAATCCTGCGCCCATCCGGACCTGGCTCAAGCACAGGCACCGTGACCGCGCACGCATCAGTTGCAGCGTGGCAGCGCGTGCGAAAAACACAGCCCGAGGGTGGGTTTGACGGGCTTGGCGGGTCGCCTGCAAGCAGTATGCGCGTGGTGCGCCGGCCAATATCAACGCGCGGTGTCGCCGAAATCAGCGCCCGCGTATAGGGGTGAGACGGGCGATCAAACACGGCCTTGGCCGGCCCTTCTTCCATCACCCGGCCAAGATACATCACCACGACCCGGTCGCAGAGATGGCGAACCACAGGGAGGTCATGGCTGATGAACAGCAACGCGAGACCAAGGTCGCGCCGAAGCCGGTCCAGCAACTCCACGATCTGGGCCTGGATGGACACATCAAGGGCTGACACAGGCTCATCTGCGACAAGAAAATCCGGCTTCACCGCGAGCGCGCGGGCAATGCCGACCCGTTGGCGCTGGCCACCGGAAAACTCGTGCGAAAACCGCGCCGCGTGGGCGGGATCAAGCCCGACAAGCGCCAGAAGACGCGCGACTTCGCTGGTGCGCTCGGCCTTGTCGATGCCATGAAACGCCATCCCGTCCGCAATCTGCTCGCCCACGCGCCGGCGTGGGTCGAGGCTGCCGTAGGGATCCTGAAACACGATCTGCATGCGTCTGCGCAAAGCCCGCCACGCGGTGGGCGACAGGTCTGACAAGGTCTGCCCGTCAAATCGAACGCTGCCCTCTGTTGCTTCGATGAGACCAAGCAGCACGCGCCCGAGCGTGGACTTTCCGGACCCGGATTCGCCGACAACCCCGACCGCTTCACCGCGCTCGACGTGGATGTCGACTGCGCGCACGGCCTGAACCAGCTTGCTGCGCTGAAACAGCCCGCCAACCCGGAATGTCTTGGAAACGCCAACACCTTGAACGAGTGCGCTTCCTTCAACGAGTGAGCTCATGGCAAAAGCTCCCGAGCGCGAACACACCTGACAGTTCGCCCGTCAAACTCATCAAGTTCTGGGGCTGCCGCGCGGCAACGTTCTTCTGCGAAAGCGCAGCGCGGCGCAAACCGACATCCCGATGGGAATTGATGGGGCGGCGGCACAACCCCGGGAATGCCTTCCGGCGCCA
>JAIYEB010000143.1 GCA_027487195.1 Hyphomicrobiales bacterium
ACGAGGGCTGCGCCAAAAAGGCCGCCTGCGCTCATGACAATCCTGGCGTGCCCGTGATCGATGGCGCGGCCAACAGGGATCGCTGCAAGTCCGGCGGCCAGCAACCCTATTGAAAGAGCACCATTGAGGGCTGCCTTCGACCAGCCGAGATCTTCGCGCATCGGCTCAAGGAACAGGGCAAAGGCATAGAAAAGAATGCCCCACGATACGGTTGTTGCCACCGAAAGGCCGAGGACCAGCGGCGACAAGGGCTGATGCATGTCGTGTTGTGCGTTCACGCTGTGTCTTGTCGCACCAACATGGCACGCGCAATTGAAAAGGCATGTGTCATGTGCAGCTCAGTCATGTCGCGACCTGTCATGACGTCGTCATGAATCCCAATGAGCGGTGGCATTGGAGTGCTGGTTGGGCGAATATCTGGCAATCTCGAGTATCGCGCCGGCCATCGTTAGCTCGGTTCGTCGAATGTAAACGCTTTGTGCACTACTGACGCTTATTTATTCCATGAGTCGGTCAAGGTGGGGGAATACTGCGATTATCGCGTGTTGGCTCCGTCCATTGGTGCGCGGTATAGGCATTTTTGCGAGATAAACGAGGGTCGTGACATTCAATGAATCGCGTGGATTTCTCAAAGCTGAGATTTCTTGTCGCCGAAGATAACAGGTTTATGCGCGAAATCTGCCGCACAATCCTGTTTTCCTACGGCGCGCGCGATGTCGTTGAGGCCACGGATGGTGCGGAAGCTCTTGAGTTGTTCAAGGAGCGCGTTCCGGACATCATCCTCCTCGATCTGCACATGCCGATCCTCGACGGGTTTGATGTGTTGCGCATGGTGCGCGACCGCGGGACGTCACTCAATCCCTACGTGCCGGTCATTGTTTTGTCGGCCTATTCCGAGCGCTGGCGCATCTTGCAGGCCCGTGATCTCGGTGCGACCGAGTATCTTGTTAAACCCGTGTCTGCCAGTGCCATTTACAGCCGGGTTGCCAACGTCGTTCTCAACCCTCGCCCGTTCGTCGAGACGAAATCGTATTTTGGGCCGGATCGTCGGCGGTTTGTCACGGCACAGCTTCATCGCGAAGACCGGCGCGTGGCAGATATCTCTGAAAACACCGTCAGGCTGATCGACAAGTAGCGAGCGCATTGACCTTTCAGGTCGTGCAACGATAAGACCGCGCACCTCAGCGGAAAGTCGTTTTGCCCACACCTCTCCTGACCATTGTAGCCCCGACGCTCAACGAGCGCGACAATGTCGTGCCGCTTGTGCGCGCCATTGAGCGGGCTCTTGAAGGGGTCGCGTGGGAACTTGTGCTTGTCGATGACGACAGCGCAGATGGAACGGCGGCGGCAGCCAAGGCGCTCGCGCAGGTCGATGCGCGCGTGCGCTGCCTGCATCGCATCGGGCGGCGAGGGCTATCAGGCGCGGCGATCGAAGGCTTCCTGTCGTCAAGCGCCCCCTTTGTCGCCTTGATTGACGCAGACATGCAGCATGACGAAAGCGCTCTGTTGCGTATGCTCAACGTGCTCCAGACCACCGACGCGGAACTGGTCGTTGGCTCACGCCATATCGAAGGCGGTTCATCGGAGGGCCTTTCAAGCGAAGGGCGCGTCAAGCTGTCCGAGCTTGGCGCAAGGCTTGCCAATCGCGTCACGCAGGTGCCGGTGTCTGATCCGATGTCGGGCTTCTTCATGATGCGCCGCGACGTGTTTGACGCTGTCGCGCCGAAACTGTCCGTGCAGGGCTTCAAGATCCTGACCGATATTCTTGCCTCATCGCAACGCCCGCTGGTGGTGGCTGAAGTGGGCTATGAGTTTCGCGAGCGGCTCCATGGCGCCTCAAAGCTTGATACCGGCGTCCTGATCGACTTCGCGATGTTGCTGGCGGACAAAACCATCGGGCGGTTCGTTCCGGTGCGCTTCCTCATGTTCGCAGCCATTGGCGGCTTTGGTGTCTTCGTCCATCTCGGCATGCTGGCGTTGATGCATTTCGTTGCCGGCCAGAGCTTCGCGCTGGCTCAAGGCATTGCCGCTTTCACGGCCATGACCACAAACTTCCTTTTGAACAACGTCATTACCTACCGTGATCGGCGCTTGCGCGGCGCGCGCATCATCACGGGTCTCTTGTCGTTTTATGCGGTCTGTTCGGTTGGATTTGTCGCCAACGTTGGTGTCGGCGACTATCTCTTTGGCTATGGCCAGCGCTGGTGGGTTGCAGGCCTGGCGGGTGCCTTGGTCGCTGCGGTCTGGAACTATGGTGCGTCCAGCATCTTCACATGGGGCAAGCGGCGGTAACGCGCGGCCAGCACTGTGATCAGGCTGCCGGTGAGAGCTCCTGCTGAACCAGTTCAATCCAGTACGCCGTTCCATAGGGGATGGCGGCATCGTTGAAGTTGTACTGCGGGGTGTGCAGACCAGCGTCGCCGCCCTCAGCAGCGGTGCCATTTCCAACGTTGATGTAGGCGCCGGGCTTCTTGCGCAGCATGAACGCAAAATCCTCACCCCCGCCCGTCAACGGGTGTTCAGTATTGACTGCTGAAGCGCCGACAAGGGCGGATGCCGCCCTGACTGCGGTATCGGTTTCTTCGGGATGATTGACGAGGGGTTCAGCCAACCAGTCAAACGTGACCTCGACGCCAGCCCCATGCATGGCTGCAAGGCCATGGGCGAGCTCCCGCATGCGGCGCTCGGTCGTCTCCTTGATCGCATCGCTGTAATGGCGGGTCGTCCCTGCGATCATCAATTCCGCCGGCATCACATTGGCGGCCTCTTTGTCGCCACCACCGATATGGCCGACACTGATCACAGCAGGCTCGAAGGCCGAGATGTTGCGCCCGACGATTGTTTGCAGACCGAGGACATAGTGTGCCTGGACGATCGTGAGATCAGTGGACAGATGGGGCGTGCCGCCTCCATGCCCGCCTGTGCCGGTAAAGCGGACGAAAAACTTGCTTCCGCCGGCCATCGCCGGTCCCTTGCGAATGCCGAAATGTCCAAGCTGCATGCCTGGTCTGTTGTGCATTCCATAGACCGCATCGCACGGGAATCGTTCGAACAACCCATCAGCCAGCATGGCCAACGCCCCGCCGCGACCTTCCTCTGCAGGCTGGAAGATCACCTGCACCGTGCCTGCGAAGTCGCGATGTTCGGCCAGATGGCGCGCGGCACCAAGCAGCATCGTGGTGTGACCGTCATGGCCGCAGGCGTGCATGAAGCCGGGGTTCTTTGAGGCGTAGGGCAGCCCCGTCAGCTCCGGGATGGCAAGCGCATCCATGTCTGCTCTCAGTCCGATTGCCCGTTGGCCAGGCAAGCGTCCCCTGATGGTCCCGACAACACCGGTTCCACCGATGCGTTCGCTGACCTCAATTCCCCATGCTTTCAGACGTTCCGCAACGATGGCCGATGTGCGAACCTCTTCGAGCCCCATTTCTGGATGCGCGTGAAGATCCTGACGGATCGCGGTCAGTTCCGCGAGGTGCGGCGCAATCGCCTGAAGTGTTTTCGATTGGGGCAAAGCACAGCTCCTGTGCGACCAGTTCGGGGCGACAACGCTAGACCAAACCGCAGTTCAAGTGCAATTGCGCCAGCGTCTTACCTGAAGCGCGTCCAAGCAACGGCCAGACATCAGTCTTGCGGCATCGTGCCACGCTGGTTGAGGCAGGCTGGCGCCCTAACTCCCGCTGTATGATGCGTGCAGCAAGTCAGTTTCTATCCCGTCTGAGCGATCAGGAACGCCTCATCGCGCAGCTCACCCTCAACAGCGCCATGTTGCTCGTGGTCATCGCGCTTCATGGTGCGCCGTGGCTGGCCCTTCTGGCGCTGCTTTTGCTGCTCGCTGCCACGCTCCTCGTCCACGGCCGTGACAAGGCCGTGCTGATTATCGTGTACGGGATTTTCGGGTGGGTTGGCGAAGCCTGGATTGTGGGCCTTGGTCGGGTCTGGACATTCGCGACACCGACCACGACCGGGCTTGATGGCGGGCTGTTTGGCGTCCCATTCTACATGGTCGTGACCTGGGCCATGGTTGGAGCGCTGATGCTGGTTCTTCAGCCCGTTCTGGCACCACGCCGCAGCAATCAATAACGCGAACGGCTGCGGCCCTCGTTTAGCGATAGAGGACGGCCGTCCCGCTGACGCTGACCATCAGCATGGATTGGCCAACGGTCTCATGGTCAAATGCGATGCCGACAACGGCGTTCGCACCCAGCGCGCGCGCCCGCTCGATCAATTCACGCATTGCCGTTTCGCGTGCGTCGCGAAACACGTTTTCATAGGCTTCCGAACGCCCACCAACGACATTGCGCACACCCGCCAGCAAGTCCCTGAAAACATTGGCGCCATAGATCGTTTCTGCGGATACGACGCCGAAATACTCGACAATTGTTCGGCCTTCGATGGACTGGGTCGTTGTCGTGATCATGAAAGCCTTCGCCTCATCAGTGGGAGCTGACGATGAATGACATTTGCAATGGCCCGTGTCGATGAGGTGTCAGTTGATACTGAGAGCAATCGGCTTAAAGGCCTTCACCAACGACTGGTCGAGCTTGGCACCCATATCAACCAAGATGCCATAGGCCTGATCGCGCGCCATTGGCGGCTTGTAGCTGCGCCTCTCCATCAGCGCGCCAAATACGTCGCAAATGGTTGTCAGCCGCACAACATCTGAAATTTCATCACCGGAGAGGCCGTCGGGATATCCTGCTCCATCAAGCAGCTCATGATGGTGCAGCACGATGTCCATGAGTTCCTGGTCAAAGTCGCCTCCCGAGGTCAGGATGTCGGCGCCAAGACGTGGATGGGTTCGCATGATCTTTTCTTCGGTCGCGTCAAGCTGACCGGGCTTTTCGAGGATCGACAATGGAATCTTCGCCTTGCCGACATCGTGGAGCAGAGCGCCAAGCGTCAGGCGCTCGACATCGCTGTCGTGGAAGCCAAGGTGGCGGGCAAATGCGGTCGCTGTACCGGTGACGAGCAGGCAATGCTGGAACGTTGCATCGTGATGGGCGCGCATGGTGTGCAGCCATCCCTCAAGTCCAAGCGCGTCAAAGCTCAAAATGAGCTCACGTGCCTCGCGCTTCAAGGCTTCAGGACTGGCTTCGCCGATCCCTTGGGCCAGTTTATTGACAAGCCCCATCGCGGCACTGGACGTGCCAAAACAGCGTTCCTGCAGCGGTGTAAGCTTTGCGTCCTCAATCATCCCTGCTGGCCGCGGTTGCAACGCATCGCGCAACTGCGACAATTGCAGGGGACGGGGCAGGACTGTGCTCGCGCCAAGCACACTTGCCTGAAACCGCGG
>JAIYEB010000073.1 GCA_027487195.1 Hyphomicrobiales bacterium
CCATCCTCGGTTGCCCCCTTCATCCTGCGTGGTGTTTCGCTCATCGGCATCGACAGCGTCATGGCGCCAATCGCATTGCGCCGTGAGGCCTGGGCGCGGCTGTCGCGTGATCTCGATCTCGAAAAGCTCAAGACCATGACGACGACCATTCCGCTGGAGGACGCGATCAGCGCCGGTCGCGATATCATCGCCGGAACCGTGCGCGGGCGTATCGTCGTCAGGATTTGACGCTTCGCGGGTTCGCGCTACCGATCTGCGAACGGATCGAGGCTCTTGATGCCGGTGCGAACCACATCGGCGATGTTTCGGGTGACAAG
This sequence comes from Hyphomicrobiales bacterium, assembly GCA_027487195.1. GTDB lineage: Bacteria > Pseudomonadota > Alphaproteobacteria > Rhizobiales > UBA4765 > JAIYEB01. Next base: position 318 of record JAIYEB010000073.1, read on the forward strand.
CGTCAGCCCGTGGACTTTCGCGGTTGCGGCCAAAAGCCCATCAATCAGGGGCAGCGGGTCTGGAACGCTCATATGCGCCCAAGCCTCGGCAATGGGCTCATCAATGGCAATGATCCGATCGCCGAGTCGCGTTCTCATTTGCGCGAACCAACGGTCAAGACCTTGGGCTTGTTCGGGATCGTTGCGACGCTTCAGTTCGATGCCGCGCCGGATTTCGGCAAGGACGATCACACTGGTGCCGATGTCCTTCACCGGAGTGTCACGAACCCATTGTGCGACGTTTGGATGCGCCCGCTCGCGCTTTCGAATTTCGGAAATCACATTCGTGTCGAGAAGAAATTTCAAAGGTCGACCTCGCGCCAGCCTTTTTGGCGCGGCTGATCATGGATGCCCGCAAACGCCTCGTCCGGAAGATCAGAACCAAACACATCGAAAGCGGTTTTGATCTCGGGATCAATCAGTGCCTGCTGCAAGGCGGAGCGCAGCAATCTCGCTCGTTCGGGTTCACCACGAAGCGTCTCAGCAAGCACACGGATGAGACCTGTATCCCCTGCGGTCGCCTGAACCTCCACGCGGACAAGCCCGCGCGCCGCAGCCCTGCGCCGATGCGCTGTTGAAGCCTTCTTTTGAGACACGCTTGCCATGAGGACCTCGCGCAAAACACTCGCCGGTTATATCACCGGAGAGATGTCTGCACCATCCCGGCTGTGTGTTTGCCGGACTGGGCGCTCGCGATGAAGAACCGCGCGCGCCTCCGCTGCCCAACAGCTTCTATCTGTTGGCCTCAAACGTGACCTTGAAGGTTGCGCCCTCGCCAAGCCGGCTCTCAATGTCGAGGCGCGCGCGGTGGCGCGCCACAATGTGCTTGACGATGGCGAGGCCCAGTCCGGTGCCGCCGAGGTTGCGCGAGGTTGCGACATCGACGCGATAGAAGCGCTCGGTCAGGCGCGGAATATGCTCTTCAGCAATGCCGGGTCCGAAGTCGCGCACTGAAAGGACGGCTGTGGGACGCTGGATGGTGCCGGCGCGCTCGAGCGTGACAATCACCCGCCCGCCTTCAAAGCCATACTTGATTGCGTTCTCGACCAGGTTCTCTGCAACGCGCACCAGCTCATCACGGTCACCAGCGATGAACAAGGAGGTGTCGGGCAGATGCCGCTCGATCGTGACCCCAAGTTCGTTTGCGCGCGGCGCGAGCGCATCAAGCGTCTCGGAAACGATGCCGCCGAGGTCAACCTGACCGTTGGGGCGAACATGCGCGGCCAACTCAATCCGCGACAGGGACAGGAGATCATCGATCAGCCGCGACATGCGGTAAGCCTGCTGGCGCATGATCTCGAGGAAGCGGTCACGCGCCGCCGGGTCGCTTCGCGCTGCGCCCTGCAAGGTCTCGATGAAACCGGACAAGGTGGCGAGCGGCGTGCGCAGCTCGTGGCTGGCATTTGCGACAAAGTCGACGCGCATCTTTTCGAGCCGCTGACGCTCGCTCAGGTCATGGACAACAATGACCAGGCGGCTTTCGATCGCGGTCATCAGCGAGACCGTCACCTCAAACGTGCGCTCGACGGGAACCCGATCAAGAATAATCACGGTCTTGCGAACGCCATCTCCCGCGACGCGCGCGAGCGCATCGACAAGTTCCGGGTTCCTGACCGCGAACGACAAGGGCGCCCCGGGTTCGAGGCGTTGAAACAGGTTCTTGGCCCTGCTGTTTGCGACATCCACCACGCCGTTGAGGTCGGTCACAATCGTGGGGTCCGGAAGCGCCTCGATCAGCGCGGACACGTTGATGGACGGAGGCGCTGCAAGGGGCTGTTGAATGGCGCGCGTCGATGCCTGAGGCCGCGCCATGACGCCCCAAAGGGATGTCCATCCAGGGCTTGAACGCACGCTGCCTGTCTCCGTCATCTCGGCTGGTCCCTTTGCTCGCACGACCGCCCATGACGCGCAACAGACTAGGCAGCGAAGATTCTCTTGGATAGCCTGCCATCATGACAAAGAAACAACGCCCATCTCAAACCCGGCTGGACAAAGCCATTGCCAACTTCGACCTTGAGGCAAAGGAGCTGCCCAAGGAGATCAAGAAGGCGTCGCTGTCGTCCGGCGGCTTTCCCTATGACGAGAAGATGGACCGCGACGCCTACGATGAGCGGCTGGAAAAGCTCCAGATCGAACTGCTCAAGGTCCAGAGCTGGGTCAAGGAGAGCAAGGAGCGCGTCCTCATCCTGTTTGAGGGGCGCGATGCCGCTGGCAAGGGCGGAGCCATCAAGCGCTTCACCCAGCATTTGAACCCGCGAACCGCGCGGGTCGTTGCACTTCCAAAGCCAACCGAGGCAGAGCGCGGGCAGTGGTACTTCCAGCGCTACATCCCGCATCTGCCAACACGTGGCGAAATCGTGATGTTTGACCGCTCCTGGTACAATCGCGCCATGGTCGAGCCGGTCAATGGCTTCTGCACGCCGGAAGAGACATCAACCTTTCTGGCCGAGGTGCCAAACTTCGAACGGCTTCTCGTGCGAGACGGGATCCGGCTGTTCAAGATCTTCATTGATGTAGGCCAGGCCATGCAGCTCAAGCGGCTGCACAAGCGCCACCAGGATCCGTTGCGCCAGTGGAAGCTCTCGCCCATCGACTTCAAGTCCGTCCACCAATGGGACGCCTACTCTCAGGCCATCGAGCGCATGTTTGGTGCAACCCACAGCGCAGATGCTCCGTGGCACGTGGTCATGGGCAACGACAAGCTGCGCGCGCGGCTTGCGATCATGGAGCTGGTCTTGTTCCGCCTCGATTATCCCGGAAAGGATCATGACCTGATTGGCTCAGGGCCTGACCCGAAAATCACAGGGCAGGGCGGCCATTTCTTTGATCAGGACGATCACGCGTGAGGCGCTGGTTTGCGCTGGCGATCCTCGCCGGTGCCTTGCTCCCCGCCAACGCCGGGATCATCGGGCGCGATGACCGCGTGCCGGTGGCGACGCTTGCTGCCTCAGGCGACAGCGCAGACCGCGCCCTTGCGGTTGCAGCTGGCGCTGTAGGCCTTCTCCAGTGCGATAATGGTCGCATTGCCTCAGCGGTCCTGGTTGGAGAACGCCGGATTGCGACTTCAGCGCACGTGTTCATCGACGTATTGGCCGCGGTGCGCGCGGGCCGGGTCCGCTGCCGGTTTGCCTCGCCGGCCGGCGGCGCGCCGGTCAATGCTGATCTGGGTTCCCTGAGGCTTGGCATCGAACGCCCGGTCACGGGCCACAATATCTGCTCAAACAGCCGCGACTGGGCGGTGCTATCATTGAGCGCGGAGCCGCAGGGCATGCGCCCGATCGCAATCGCGGGACCATTTCCGGTTGGCACGGGGGCTGCAATCGTCACAGCTGTTGCCCGCGGCGGTCCAACGGTTGGCAAATGCACCATCCGCGATCTGGCGCTATGCCAGCAGACAGGCGCTCCCCTGATATTCACCGATTGCGACGCGGAGCCCGGTTCTTCGGGCGGCGCAACGCTCGTGAACGTGTCTGGCCGCTGGATGCTTGGCGGCGTGACGCGGGGCGCCTCGCCTCAGGGCGCGGCAGCTTACGACCGCAGCACAGCCTACCATATGGCTGTGCCGGTGCGCGGACCTCTGGCCAACGCCATTGGCGCAGGCCGCTAGATCAGCCTCAGTTCAAGCGCATCCCAGCCTTACGACGTCATTCCCTTGGCGAAGGGCAGTAGACGGACCCGCCGACCCGTGGCCTTGGCAACCGCGTTGGCCAGTGCCGGGCCAATCGGCGGTGTGCCAGGTTCGCCGACGCCGGTCGGCGATGCGGTTGAGGGGAGGATATGCACCTCGACCTTTGGCATGCGATCAATCCGGAGCGGGGTGTAGCTGTCATAGTTCTTCTGATCGACAACGCCGTCCGTCAGCGTCAGCTCTTCGCCAAGAATGGCGCCAAGACCAAAGCCGATCCCACCCTCGATCTGCGCCACCACATTGTCCGGATTGATTGCGATCCCGCAGTCGACGGCGGCCACAACCCGTTCAACCCGCACATCCTGGCCAGACATCGAGATTTCGACGACCAGCGCGACGTAGGTCTTGAACGACTGGTGCACGGCAACGCCCCGGAACCGGCCGGGCGCAGGCTCTGTTGTCCAGCCCGCCTTGTCAGCGGCCAGATCAAGCACCGCGCGTTCGCGCGCGTTCTCCGCAAGGAGTTCGCGGCGCAGCTGTACCGGGTCCTTGCCGGTCGCGGAGGCGATCTCGTCAATCATCGTCTCAACCGCATAGGCCGTATGCGTATGGCCAACCGCGCGCCACCACAACACCGGAACGCCGACGCTTGTGTTGGTCACTTCAACCCTGAGATCGGCAATCTGGTAGGGCGTATCAGACGCACCCTCGACCGAGGTTGCATCAACCCCGTTGCGCACGGCAAACCCCTCGAAAGGCGTGTTTGACATGATCGACTGACCAACAATGCGCTGGTGCCAGCCCGAGATGCGTCCCTGGGCATCAAGCCCGACCCGCATCTTGTGCACATACATCGGGCGATAACGCCCACCCGTCATGTCGTCCTCGCGGGTCCAGGTCAGCTTGACCGGCGCGCGCCAGTTGATGGCCTTGGCAACAGACACGGCCTCTGCAACCACATCACCATCGAGCACGGCACGACGGCCAAAGCCGCCGCCGGACTTCATCACATGCATCTTGATCTGGTCAGGGGTTACGCCCGCGATCTGCGAGGCAATGGTCTGGTAGATGTCGGGCATCTGGTGCCCGCCCCAGATCTCGATTGTGCCATCCCGCGCACGGCGCACAACGGCACCCAACGGCTCGATGGCCGCGTGCGCAAGGTATGGAAACTCATAGGTTGCTTCAATCAGGCGTGCAGCGCGTCCAAGGGCTGCGTCGGCGTCGCCGCGATTGGCGGCCGGTGCACCCGCCCGTTCTGCTGCTTCCAGATAGGCCTTGCGCAGATCAGCCGAGCCGCGCTTTTCCGCCCGCGCTTCGTTCCAGGTGACCGTCAGCGCCTCGCGGCCCTTGATCGCAGCCCATGTCGTGTCTGCAACGACAGCAACACCGCGCGGGATCTGGACGACGTCGACAACGCCGCGAACAGCGCGCGCCTTTGCGGCATCAAAGCTCTGCACCGTTGCGCCAAACCGTGGAGGATGCGCCACAACGGCAATCAGCATGCCGGGAAGACGCATATCCAGCGTGTAGTTCTGCGATCCATTGGTCTTGTCGCGGCTGTCAATGCGCTCCGGAGGCGTCTTCCCGATCAGTGTCCACTGGCTGGCGGGCTTCAGCGCCACGTTTGAGGGAACCGGCAGGCGGGCGGCTGCTGCGATCATGTCGCCATAGCCAGCGCGGCGGCTTCCGGCCGTGAGTTGGCCATTCTCCGCCAGAACCTCCGAAACCGGCACATTCCAGGCCGCAGCGGCTGCGCTGCGCAGCATCTCGCGCGCGGTCGCACCGGCACGGCGATATCGCTCCCACGACGACGGGATGCCGCTGGAGCCGCCCGTGAACTGGAAGGCTCCTCCGGCGGTGAGGTTGCCGTAAGCGCGCGGGTTGGACGCACCGCCCTCAACGCTGACCTGGCTGAGCGGCACCGAGAGCTCTTCAGCCGCAAGCGTCGCGAGCCCGTGATAAATGCCCTGGCCCATGTCGAAATGTGCGGAGATCACGGTCACGCGCCCGTCGGGCGCAATGCGCAGATAGGCCTGGAACGGATTGAGCGCAGTCCCACCCGGCGCCTGCGCCTGGGCTTTGGGCTGGAAGCCAAGAACAAAGACGCCGCCAATGAGCGCACCGGTCAGGAGCGAGCGACGCGAAGGGCGAAGGGTCTGCGGGTTCAACGGGATCATGATGCCCTCCTTCAAGCCAGCGACCGGGCGGCCTGATGGATCGCCGCACGCACCCGGTTGTAGGTGGCGCAGCGGCACAGGTTGCCGGTCATGGCGGCGTCGATATCCGCATCACTTGGCCGCTTGTTCTCGCTGAGAAGTGCAACTGCGGACATGATCTGCCCGGACTGGCAATAGCCGCATTGGGCAACGGCAAGCGTGGTCCACGCGTCCTGAACAGCCCTGGCGACCGGCGTGTTCAGCCCTTCGATCGTGATGACCTGACCGTTGCCAACGGAGCTGAGCGGCGTCTGGCAGGCGCGGGTTGCAACGCCGTCGACATGGACCGTGCAGGCTCCGCACTGGGCAACGCCGCAACCATATTTCGTGCCGGTGAGCCCCACGACATCACGCAGCGCCCACAACAGCGGCATGTCAGGGTCGAGGGCTGAGAGATCGCGGACCTCTCCGTTGACGGTGATGCGCATGGCTGCTGCTCCGGATCGAGAAACTCATCCGAGGCTATGCCTTTCACAGCCAGAGGTCCACCGTCGCTGGCGGATCTGGCGACGGTTACGGTGTCACAGTGAGGTGAGCCTCGCGATCTTCCTACGTCAGATCATTGAGATGGCAGGCAGAGACATGCCCCGGCGCGATTTCACGCAACGCCGGCCGCTCGACGCGGCAGCGCTCGAAAGCGTTCGGACAGCGTGGATGGAAATGGCATCCGGGCGGGGGAGCCAGCGGCGAGGGGATTTCGCCCTTGACCACGTGAAAGCTGCGCTTTCTGTCCTCGACCCGTGGCAGCGATGCCAACAGCGAAATCGCGTAGGGGTGGTTTGGCCTCGCGAAAATCTCTGAGGTTGGCGCGCTCTCGACAACACGCCCGAGGTACATCACGACCACCCGGTCAGCCACATGCTCGACGATCGAGAGATCATGCGAGATGAACAGGTAGGTCAGATCGAGCCGGTCTTTCAGTTCGACGAACAGGTTGATGATCTGCGCCCGGATCGACACATCGAGAGCAGCAACCGCCTCGTCGGCAACAATGAAACTGGGTTTGACAGCAAGCGCCCGCGCAATGCCGATGCGCTGGCGCTGGCCGCCTGAGAATTGGTGCGGGTAGCGCCGCTTGACGGCTGGATCGAGCCCAACCGAGAGAAGCGTCTGGTCGACGTAGTCGTCGCGCTCCGCGCGGGTGACAAGACCATGGACGAGGGGCGCCTCGCCAATCGTCTCCTCCACGCGCAGGCGTGGATTGAGCGATGAGGCGGGGTCCTGAAACACCATCTGCACGGCCAGCTTTGCGGCCTTGGCATCTGCCCCGCTGAGCGTGTTGCGATCGCGGCCCTGCCAGTACACCGAGCCTTCGGTGGCCGGCATGATGCCGGCGATCATCCGGCCAATCGTGGATTTGCCACAGCCTGACTCGCCGACGAGACCAACGACCTCGCCCTTCATCACGGACAGATCGACGGCATCGACAGCCCTGACGATCTCGTCCTTCAGATCTGCACCCATGCGCTTGGCAAGCTTGCCGGCAAAATCGAGCCGCTTTTCAAAGCGCTTGGTCAGGCCTCTAGTTTCAATCATCGCGTTCATGCTGCGACAGACCTCTCGGCAGGCACCGGGTTGAAGCAGCGAAGCTCACGGTCAGGCATGGGTTGCTCCAGACGCGGCACCTCTTCGCACTGCACTGTTGCGCGCGTGCAGCGCGGTCCAAAAGCGCAACCCTTCGGCATCTTCATCAGGGATGGCGTCATTCCCGGGATCTGGACAAGCTTTTCGCCGCGCCGGTTGCGCGTCGGAAGCGAGCCGAGCAAGCCGTATGTGTAGGGATGAAGCGGACGGGCCAGGATATCGTCGGTTGGGCCCTGCTCGACAACGCGCCCGCCATACATCACCGCGAGACGATCAGACAGGCCCGCGACAACGCCAAGGTCATGGGTGATCCAGACCAGCGCAGTTCCGGTTTCCTTGGCCAGTTGCTGCACTTCTGCAAGGATCTGGCCCTGAATGGTGACATCAAGCGCGGTCGTTGGTTCATCGGCGATGATGAGCGCAGGCTTGTTCACGAGCGCGATCGCAATGGCGACGCGCTGGCGCATCCCGCCCGAGAGTTGGTGCGGGTAGGTATCAAGCCGCTCCTCGGGCGAGGGAATGCCGACAGCTGCAAGCGCGTCGCGGGCGCGGCTGCGGGCTTCCGCATGTGGCACCTTCGCGTCATGGGCCAGGATCGCCTCGATGATCTGGTAGCCGACCCTGAGCACCGGGTTCAGCGTCATCATGGGGTCCTGGAACACCATGGCAATCTCGGCGCCCCTGAGCGCACGCATGCGCTCGGGCGTCGCTCCGATGAGCTCTTCGCCCTTGTACTTGACCGAGCCGGACACAACTCGGCCGGGCTGATCGACAAGGCCAATGATCGAAAAGCCTGTGACGCTTTTGCCCGACCCAGACTCGCCCACAAGCCCCAGGATCTCCCCGGGCTTGACTGTGAATGAGACGCCATCAACCGCCTTCGCCACGCCCTCGCGGGTGAAGAAGTGGGTACAAAGGTCCTTGACCTCGAGGGTAGGGGTCATCGCTTGAGCCTCGGGTTGAGCACATCGCGCAGGCGGTCACCAACGAGGTTGATCGTCACGATGGTGAAGAGCAGCGCAAAGCCGGGGAA
>JAIYEB010000434.1 GCA_027487195.1 Hyphomicrobiales bacterium
ACAGGCCTGTCCGGGATCACCCTCTATGAGCCAGCCGAGCTCGTGATTGCCGCGCGCGCCGGAACGCCACTGGCCCACGTTGAGGCAGCGCTCGCCGAAAAAGGCCAGATGCTGCCGTTTGAGCCCCTCGACCACCGTCCCCTGCTTGGAACGACCGGCGAGCCCACCATTGGCGGCGTTGTGGCTGCCAATGCGTCTGGCCCGCGCCGTATCTCGGTTGGTGCGTGCCGGGACGCGTTGATCGGGACAAAGTTCGTCAATGGCCGCGGCGAGGAGATCGTCTCGGGTGGCCGCGTGATGAAGAACGTCACGGGCTATGATCTTTTGAAGCTTCAGTGCGGCGCCTACGGCACGCTTGGTGTCCTGACGGAAGTCACCTTCAAGGTGCTTCCGCGACCGGCAGCCGAGATGACGCTGGTCTATGCAGGCCTTGATGATCGCACGGGCGTCGCAGCGCTGTGTGCGGGGCTTGGCACGCCTTACGAAGTGACGGGGGCAGCGCACATCCCGGGTGCCCGTCCACGCACGCTCATGCGGCTTGAGAATTTTCCCGTGAGCCTGACGTATCGCAGCGCGCGCCTCATCGATGAGCTCGCGCGGTTTGGCCGGCCCGAGATCATCGAGGGTGCGGACAGCGCAGCGCTCTGGCGCGATGTTGCGGGCCTGTCAGCGCTTCCACGGGAAGGCGCGCTCTGGCGCGTATCGACCGCGCCAACGAAGGGGCCGGATGTGATTGCAGCGCTGGGGGCGCGCGCGGTTGCCCACATGTATGACTGGTCAGGCGGGCTCGTGTGGATCGTGACCGAGGCGACGGGGGATGCGTCCGCAGCTGCGGTCCGGGCGGCTGTTGCAGTGACCGGCGGTCACGCCACCCTGATCCGCGCACCCGAAACAATCCGCGCCGTTGTGCCGCCGTTCCAGCCGCCGTCAGCGGCGGTGGCCTCACTTGGTGCGCTGACCAAGGCGAGCTTCGATCCGCAGGGCATTCTCAATCCAGGGCGCATGAGCCTAGGTCATTAATCCATGCAAACCTTCTTCACGCCCGAACAGCTGAAAAACCCTGACGTTGCTGAGTCAGAAAAGATCCTCCGGACATGCGTCCATTGCGGGTTTTGCACCGCCACGTGCCCGACCTATGTGCTTCTGGGCGATGAGCTCGACAGCCCGAGAGGGCGCATCTACCTGATCAAGGACATGCTGGAGAACGGAAAGCCAGCGTCCGAAGAGGTGGTGAAACACGTCGACCGGTGCCTGTCATGCCTGAGCTGCATGTCGACCTGCCCATCAGGCGTCAACTACATGCATCTCGTCGATCATGCGCGAAAGCACATCGAAGAGACCTATCAGCGCCCGGCTGATGACAAGGTAATGCGCGCTGTTTTGTCGAAGGTCCTGCCGAACCCGGGTCTGTTCCGTCTGTCCTTGATGCTGGCTGGCCTTGGCCGCTTTGCAGCCCCCCTGTTTGACCGTATCCCGGCGCGCTTTGCCAAGCGATTGGCTGCGATGCTGCGCATGGCGCCAGGCACGATTCCAACCCGTTCAGCCTATGACCGTGCCATGACCGTTCCGGCAATTGGCGCGAAGAAGGGGCGCGTGGCGGTCATGCGCGGTTGCGCGCAGCCCGTACTCCGGCCTGGCATCAATGAAGCGGCCATGCGGCTTTTGAACCGCCACGGCATCGAGGTGGTGTTTGCGGCCAACGAAGGCTGCTGCGGCGCGCTGGTGCACCATATGGGCAAGTCTGATGCCTCCCATGCTCAGGCCCGGCGCAACATCGACGCGTGGATTGCCGAGATGGACGGGCAGGGGCTTGATGCCATCCTGATCACGGCTTCGGGCTGCGGGACGACCGTGAAGGATTACGGACACATGTTCCGCAACGAACCTGAGTATGCCGCAAAGGCGGCTCGGGTTTCGGCCCTGACGCGCGACATCTCCGAGTATGTCCAGACACTCGGACTGCCAGGACCTGCCGTGTCGTCGCGGCTTGTGGTTGCCTATCATTCGGCCTGTTCGATGCAGCATGGCCAGCAGATCAAGACGACAGCGCAGACCCTGCTGAAAGCAGCCGGTTTTGTCGTCAAGGATGTTCCCGAGGGCCATCTGTGTTGCGGATCAGCCGGTATCTACAACATCCTGCAGCCCGAAATTGCTGGCCAGCTCAAGGCCCGCAAGGTGGCGAATATCGAGAAGCTGCGCCCTCAGATCATCGCAACCGGCAATATCGGCTGCATGATGCAGATCGGCTCGGCGACCGGCATCCCAATCGTCCATACCGTCGAGCTGTTGGATTGGGCGAGCGGTGGTCCGGTGCCGGATGCGCTTGCCGGAACCGACCTTGCCAGCGCCATGGAGCCCGTGCGCGCCGCTGCGGAATAGACGCGCTATTTCTTTTCGAGAACGAACAGGGCTTGCGGCGCGACAAGATTCATCGCCGCGACCGGCCATCGCTCGTCAAACGGGCGTCCGGCACGGTCAAGCCCGACCAAACGGCTTCTGGAGACCCCGACATCGCGCGCGAGATCGGCGAAATCCTTGATCGTGCAGAGATGAATGTTCGGCGTGTCGTGCCAGCGATAGCCGATCGTGCGCGTGACCGGCATGCGCCCGCCAAACAGGATCTGGCTCCTGATGCGCCAATGGGCAAAGTTTGGAAACGTCACCACGGCTTTTGCGCCGATCCGTATCAGGTTCTCGATGACCCGCTTCGGTCGGCGCGTTGCCTGGATGGTCTGTGACAGGATCACGACGTCAAAGGCCTTGTCCGGATAGCCGTCAAGGTCGCTGTCGGCATCGCCCTGGATCACGGACAGCCCACGACTGACGCAGGCCGCGACGTTCTCGCGCTCGACGTCGATCCCGCGCCCCTCGACGCCCTTTTCCCGGCGCAGCAG
>JAIYEB010000241.1 GCA_027487195.1 Hyphomicrobiales bacterium
AGCGCGGCAACGCCTCCTCGAATGTCACCGGCGCGCCTTGTCCCGGTGTCACGATCGCCCCGTCCCACATGACAGTCATGCCGCGCACAATGGTGCCGACCGGCCATCCCGTGACGGTTTTGCCATGATAGGGCGTCCAGCCGCATTTCGACGCAATCCACGCGTCGGTAATGGTCTCGCGGCGCTTCAGGTCAACGATTGTCAGATCCGCGTCATAGCCAACCGCAAGCCGCCCTTTGCGTGCGAGCCCAAACAGCCTCTTGGGTCCATGCGAGGTCATGTCGACAAAGCGCTGCAACGTCAGGCGCCCTGCCGCCACATGGTCAAGCATGATCGGAACAAGCGTCTGCACGCCGGGCATGCCCGAGGGCGTGTCCGGGTAAATGCCGTTCTTTTCTTCCCGCGTATGCGGCGCATGGTCTGAGCCAAGCACATCGGCGGTTCCATCGACAACGCCTGCCCAGATCGCATCGGCGTGATGCTGGTCGCGCATCGGCGGGTTCATCTGCGCGTAGGTGCCAAGCCTGTCGTAGCAGTCCGGCGCAATCAGGGTCAGGTGGTTTGGGGTCACCTCGACGGTCGCGACATCCTTGTGGTCGCGCAGCCAGATCATTTCTGCAGCCGTTGAGACATGAAGCACATGGATGCGGGCAGCAAAGGCATGCGCAAGCGCCACGAGTCTGCGGGTTGCCAGAAATGCGGCTTCCTCATCGCGCCAGACCGGGTGGGAGTGAGGGTCGCCCGTAACGCGCAGCGCCTTGCGCGCCCTGAGGCGGGGCTCATCCTCGGCATGAAAGGCAGCCCGTCGGCGGATGACAGCAAGGATGCGGCCGAGCGTTGCATCGTCTTCCACAAGCAGCGATCCGGTCGATGAGCCCATGAACACCTTGATGCCTGCGCAGCCCGGGCGAAGTTCGGCAGCCCTTAGATCATCAACATTCTCGGCGGTGCCTCCAAACCAGAAGGCAAAGTCGCAGGACATCCGCCCTGTGGCCCGCGCAATCTTGTCGTCAAAGGTTGCAAAGCTTGTGGTCAGCGGGTTGGTGTTGGGCATCTCGAAGACGGCAGTCACCCCGCCCATGACGGCCGCATCCGCGCCCGTCTTCAGGTCCTCCTTGTGGTCGAGGCCCGGCTCGCGAAAATGCACCTGGCTATCGATGACGCCGGGCAGGATGTGGAGCCCCGTGCAATCGACTGTGCGCTCCGCCTGCCCATCGCCAATCTGGCCAATGGCGGCGATCCGCCCGGCGCGCACGCCAATGTCGCGCAAGCCCTCACCATCATGGTTCACAACGCTTGCGCCGCGAAACACCACATCAAAACGTTCCGACATCGCCTACTCCCTTGCCGCCGCGCCTCCTGCCTCATACGGTCCCGCGGTCAAGCCGTGAAGGAGCTTATAGGATGACGACGCGCGCAAGCCTGCTGCCGGACCGGGGCGTCATCCGCGTTGAGGGGGGCGATGCGGCCAAGTTCCTGCAAGGGCTTCTGACGAACGACGTAAGCCATCTCGGCGCAGATCAGGCGGTTCATGCCGCGCTTTTGTCGCCTCAGGGCAAGATTTTGTTCGAGATGTTCGTGATCAACGCGGACGATGCGCTGTTCATTGAGAGCGCGCGCGCGCTTTTGCCAGATCTCCTGAAGCGACTTGGCCTCTACAAGCTGCGCGCGGATGTGGCCTTCACGGATCTGTCGACCGCAGTTGAAGTGGCCGCAATCTGGGGCGGTACGGTCGCCTCTGATGATGTGCTGGTCTACCAGGACCCAAGGCTGCCAGGCCTCGGCCAGCGTGCGATTGTTCCTGTCGGCGGCTTCGAGAGCCTCGGCGCACTGGCCAATCTCGAAACCCCGGAGGACTATCACGCCCATCGCATCCTGCTCGGTGTCCCCGAAGCCGGTCGTGACTATGCGCTCGGCGACACGTTTCCGCATGAAGCCGATATGGACCAGCTTGCCGGCGTCGACTTTCGCAAGGGCTGCTTTGTCGGTCAGGAGGTCGTGAGCCGGATGCAACATCGCGCGAGCGCCAGAAAGCGCGTGATGCCCGTGCGCTATCTCGATGGCTTTCGCCCTATGGAAGGCTCAGAGATCAAGGTCGGCGACATCGTGATTGGCTATGCCGGCAGCGCACTGCCGACCTCACCTGATGGAAAGCCGGTGCTCGGTCTGGCCCTTCTCAGGATCGACAAGGCCGCCGATGCGCTTGAAGCCGGAACCGCTCTGATGTGCGCGGGCACGCGGGTGGAGGTTTTGACACCGAGCTGGGCGCATGCCCCCCTCTCAGGGCCTGCAAACCCATGAGCGATCTGATCCTGCATGCGGATGGGCGGGCGCGCTGCTGGTGGCCGGGGACAGACCCGCTGTATGTCACCTACCACGATACTGATTGGGGCGTGCCGGAACGCGACAGCCGGGCGCTGTTTGAAAAGCTGATCCTCGATGGGTTTCAGGCCGGACTCTCCTGGATCACGATCCTTCGAAAGCGCGAAACCTTCCGGCAGGCCTTTGCAGGCTTTGAGCCGGAGAAGATTGTCCGTTTTGATGAAGGCGATGTTGCGCGCTTGATGGCGGACGCCGGGATCGTGCGAAACCGCGCGAAAATCGAGGGCACAATCCGCTCGGCACGTCTTTATCTTGATATCGAGGAGAAGCAGGGCTTCTCGCGCTTTCTCTGGGATTTCGTCGGGCAAAGGCCGCTGCAACCCAATATCGAGCATCGCCGCGAGGTGCTGACCGAGACCGCTGAGAGCCGTGCCATGTCCAAGGCGCTGAAGTCCCTCGGGTTCAGTTTTGTCGGTCCAACCATCACCTATGCCTTCATGCAGGCTGTGGGCATGACCAATGATCACCTCACAGGCTGTTTTCGCCATGCTGAGGTGGCAGCGCTTGGAAAAGCCGCGTGACGCTGCCACGTGCATGGCAACGCATGCTGTCCGGTCGACGGCTCGATCTCCTCGATCCCTCGCCGCTGGATGTGGAGATTGAAGACATTGCCCATGGGCTTGCGCGGGTCGCGCGGTGGAATGGGCAGACGTCGGGAATCCATGGCTATTCCGTCGCCCAGCATTCCCTTGCAGTTGAGGCCATCTTGCGCCGGATCGAGCCAGGTTATGGGCGGATCGAGCTTTTGACCGCGTTGCTTCATGATGCGCCGGAGTACGTGATCGGCGACATGATCTCGCCGTTCAAATCCGTTCTCGGGCCGGGCTACAAGTCGGTCGATGAGCGCCTGACGATTGCGGTGCACCGTCGCTTTTCCTTGCCCGCGACGACCTCTGCGGCATTGAAAAAGAAGATCAAGCAGGCCGACATGATTTCGGCTTATCATGAGGCTGTGCGCCTCGCCGGCTTCACGGTTGATGAGGCGGGCAAACTGTTTGGCCAGCCCGGCAATCTCGATGAGGCCTTTGTCGAGCGTTGGTTTGAGCCGTGGCCAACCCAGATGGCGCAGCAGTTGTTTCTCGATCGCTTCAACAAGCTGTTTGAAGCCTGACCGGCTGCTTGAGCTGCACCGGCAATCCGGGCAAGACATCCACAACTGAACCCGAGGCGCTGGCAGCATGGCCGAAATCGATGAACTTCATTCCGTCCGCGATCTCGTGCGCTATGCCACAAGCCGCTTTAGCGCCGCCCGGCTTGTCTTTGGCCATGGCACAGATACGGCGTTTGATGAGGCCGTCTTCATGGTGCTCGAAGGGCTTCATCTGCCCATCGACCGGCTTGAACCCTTCCTCGACGCCCGCACAACACTGGCTGAGCGCGGACATATCCTGGGGCTGATTGAAGCCCGGGTCGAGACCCGCAAGCCCGCCGCCTATCTCCTGGGCAAGGCCTACCTCCAGGGCGTTCCGTTCCGGGTGGATGAGCGTGTGATTGTCCCGCGCAGCTTTATCGCCGAACTGTTGGCCGGCGACATGGTTGGGCCCGGCGGTCTCATCGAGGACGCCGACGAGATCGGCAGCATTCTGGAACTCTGCACGGGCTCCGGGTGCCTTTCGGTCCTGGCCGCCATGCGCTTTCAAAATGCGCTGATCGATGCGGTCGACCTGTCCCGTGACGCGCTCGACGTTGCAGCGCTCAATGTTGCCGATCATCACATGGATGCGCGCATCACGCTTCATGCGGGCGATCTTTATCAGCCCGTCAAAGGCCGCCGCTTTGACCTGATCATCGCCAACCCGCCCTATGTGCGTGCGGACGCAGTCTCGGCATTCACGCCAGAGTATGCGGCCGAGCCCGTCATGGCCCATCTCGGTGGCGCGGACGGGCTTGATCTCGTTCGTCGCATTCTGGGCGAAGCCGCGGGGTTCCTGCATCCCACAGGCGGGCTGTTATGCGAGGTCGGACAGGAGCGCGTGGCCCTTGAAGAGGCCTTTCCCGATACGCCGTTCCTTTGGCTCGACACCGAGAACTCACACGGCGAAGTATTCTGGCTGCCAGCTCACGAATTCCCGGACTGATACAGAAACGTCACCAATCGTTCACGGTTCTGCGGCATCATGTTAGCCGTCAAATGATTCGATTCGAGGGTGACGATAAGAGATGGCGCGCAAGAGTAACATGACGCGTATGCAGGCTGCGGCTCTGCCATGGCGACGTGTGGCCGGAGCGGGCATCGAGGTCATGCTGGTAACGTCGCGCGAAACCATGCGCCTGATCATTCCCAAGGGCTGGATCGGCAAGGGATTGCCGCCGCCGGCAGCAGCCGCACGCGAGGCCTTTGAAGAGGCCGGTTTGCATGGCGTCGTGGCAACAGCGCCCTTCGGAAGCTATACATACCTAAAGCGCCTGGAAGATGGCTCCGATGTGCGCTGCCTCGTCGATGTGTTCGCCTTCGCCGTCACCGGGCAATACGAGATCTGGCCGGAAAAGGGCCAACGCATGCTGCACTGGTTTCCGCCCTCGCTGGCAGCAGAACTCGCCGATGATGAGGGTCTCGGGCTGCTCTTGGGCGCGATCGCGCGTGGCGAGATCGTTCTGGAATAGGATTTAGCCGGTCCGCAGGACCAGCCGCCTTCGACCAGGTCTCAGGTCACACTACCTGAGCTTTGGGTTCAGCGCGTCGCGCAGCCAGTCGCCGAGCATGTTGATGGCCAGGACCAGAACCGCGAGCGCGATGCCTGGAAACAGCGTGATCCACCATTCACCCGAAAACAGGAAGCGCGAGCCGATCTGGATCATCGCGCCAAGCGAAGGTTCGGTTGGCGGGAAACCAACCCCGAGGAACGACAGGGTCGCTTCCGTCAAGACCGCAAGGCCGAGATTGATCGTCGCGATCACAAGGACCGGCCCTAGAACGTTTGGCAGCACATGACGGCGCATGATCGTGAACGATGACAGGCCGATCACCCGGGCTGCCTGAACATATTCCCGGTTCTTTTCGACAATGGTCGACCCGCGGACCGTGCGCGCATACTGCACCCAGAAGGCGAGCGTCAGGGCAATGACAAGGATCCAGAACGCGGATGCCTCGCGCGCGGCATTTGGAAACATGCCGCGCAAGGTGCCGTCGACGAACAATGCGATCAGGATCGCGGGGAACGCCAGCTGCACGTCGGCAATGCGCATGATGATCGCATCAAGCCTTCCGCCCACGTAGCCTGAGATCAGGCCCAGTGCGATGCCGATCACGCCCGAGATCGCCACAGCCGAAATGCCAACGCCGAGCGAGATCCGAAGCCCGTAGAGGATGGTTGAAAGCACGCATCGGCCCTGATCGTCCGTCCCGAGCGGAAACTCAGGATTGCCCTGTGCCAGCCACATCGGCGGCAGGTTGGAGTTCCACAAGGTCAGCTTGGTCAGATCATAGGGATCGTTCGGCGCAATCCATGGCGCAAGAAGCGCGCCCAGCGCGTAGAGCAGTGTTACGAAGCCCGCGAGCATCGTCACCTTTGAACGGGTGAACGAGTACCAAAGGTCGCTGTCGAAGAAGCGGGACAAGGCGGAGGCGCGCGGACCAGGCTGGCCTGCCTTCGGGATCGATGGCTCAACGTGTTGCATGGCCTACCCTGTCGCCTTGGCAGCGCTGCGAATGCGCGGGTCAACCGCAAAGTACAGCAGATCGACGATCAGGTTGATGATGACGAACAGCACTCCGATCAGCATCAGATAGGCTGCCATGATCGGGATATCGACGGTCTGCACGCCGCGCAGGAACAACAGCCCCATGCCCGGCCACTGGAACACGGTTTCGGTGATGATTGCGAACGCGATGATCGAACCAAACTGAAGACCGGTGATGGTAATGACCGGTACCATGGTGTTCTTGAGGGCATGACCAAAATGCACGGCCCGGTTCTTCAAGCCCCGGGCGCGGGCAAACTTGATGAAATCCATGCGCAGGATTTCCATCATCTCCGCCCTGACCAACCGCATGATCAGCGTCATCTGGAACAAGCCAAGCGTGATGGCAGGCATGATCACGGCAAGCCAGCCTGATCGGCTGAGAAATCCGGTGTTCCAGAAGCCGAGATCGACAACCTGTCCGCGCCCGAACGAGGGCAGCATCTTGAGCTGCACGGCAAAAACGAAGATCAGCAGAATGCCGATGAAGAAGGTGGGAAGCGAAATGCCCACGAGGGATGTCGCGAGAAATGTTTTGGACAGCCAGCTGTCGCGGTAAAGCCCGGTGTAGACCCCCATCGGAATCCCGATGGCAAGGGCAAGAAACAGGGCCACAAGTGCAAGCTCGAATGTCGCCGGAAACCGCTCTGCGATCAGCTGCATGACCGGCTGCTTGAACTGGTAGGACAGGCCGAAATCAAGCTGCACGGCACGCCACATGTAGCGCACGAACTGGACCGGAACGGCATCATTCAGCCCAAGTGCAGTCCTCAGCCGCTCGCGATCCTCAACGGATGTGTCCTGACCGACAAGCTGATTGACCGGGTCGCCGACGAAACGAAACAGCGTAAAGGCGAGTAGCCCCACCGCCATGATGACGAAGAACGACTGCAGCAGGCGGCGGATGATGAAAGCGAGCAAATCGTGCTCCAGCGCAGGTGAAAAGAAGTTGGGAGCGGAGGATGGTCCTCCGCCCCCGATTGCCGGCCTTAAGCCTAGCGCATCATCACGTGGTAGAACATGAAGACGTTGTCAGGACGCTGGGCCATCGTGACCCGGCGATTGACGCCCCATGCCAGCGCCTGCTGGTGCAGCGGGATGTGCGAGACATCCTGGTTCTGGCTGATGACGAACGCATCGCGGATCAGGCCATCGCGGACAACCGGATTGGCTTCGCTCAGGATGCGCGTTGTCAGGGCGTCCACCGCCTGGCTGCAATAGCCACCGACGTTGGCAACGCCGACACCGCCCGAGCCACGATCATCACGGCAGCCATGGAGCTGCAGCAGAACGTTGTGGCTGTCGTTGGTGCCGGGGGTCCAGCCCAGGAGGTAGAAGTTGGTGTTGTAGCCACCACCCGCCAGGATCTTGGCGAAGTACTGGGCACGCGGCTGGATGATCGGCGTGATGTGCACGCCGACACGCGCCAGCATGGCAATCACGGCCTGGCAGATCGCGGCGTCATTGACGTAACGATCGTTCGGGCAATCCATGCCAACCGAGAACCGGCTGTTGTTGCGGAAAGCTGCAATCCGCGGATAGCCCGCCTCATCCAGCAGACGTTCGGCAGCCGCGACATCCAGCGGGAAGCGCTGGAACTCGGCGCCATGACGCGCAAACAGGTTCGGATCGATCATCAGGGCCGAGGCGCGTGCCTGACCGCGCATGACGCGCTGAACGATCAGGTTGACGTCGATGGCCTGATAGAGCGCACGACGCACACGCACATCCTTGAAGGGATTGGTGCTTGTGCGGGCCGCTGCGCCAGCGGGTGCCGGCGGAATTTCGGCAGGCGCAAGGAGCGTGTCACGGCGCTGGTCGAAACCGAGATAGATCGTGCGTGTCTCCGGACCTGCCAGGACCTGCGTGGTCGGGTTGGCATTCACACGGTCCATATCCTGCACCGGAACCGGGTCAATCCAGTCCACTTCGCCCGAAAGAAGCGCTGCAACGCGGGTTGCATCGTTCAGGATCGGGGTGAAGGTCACCTGCGTCAGGTTATGCTGCTTGTTGGCGTCGTTCCACCAGCGCGGGTTCGGAGCAAGCACCGTACGCACGCCAGGCTGATGGCTCTGAACCACGAAGGGGCCAGTGCCGTTGGCATTGAGCGTCGAGAAGCCGGGCTGCGTTGCACGTGAGGAAACGGCCTCGGTCGCGCTGTTCCGCTCGGCCCAGGTCTTCGACATGATGAGCCAGGTGTCCCAATCCGAGATCAGGATCGGGTTCGGAGCAGGAAGGCGCACATCGACAGTGAAGTCGTCGACCTTGACGAACTCGGCGCCATTCGGAATGCGGGCGCGCAGGTCGGAGGTCTCGCCGCGTACGCGCGCAGCCGAGAACAACACGTCGTCCGCAGTGAAGGGCTCGCCGCCCGCAAACGTGACGCCGCGGCGCAGATGGAAGCGCCAGAGGCGCGCGCCTTCAAGGATTTCCCAGCGCTCGGCAAGACCCGGGATGATGTCCAGGTTCGGGGCTCGGCGTGTCAGGCCTTCATACACGTTGCCGAGGAAGGCAACCGTGAAGGTCTCATTGATCGTGTAGGGATCAAGCGTGTTCAGGTTGCCCTGAAAGCCCATCCGGAAGTTGTTGGCCTGCGCGCCAGAACCGAGCACGAGCCCGGCCGCAAGCACTGCCCCTGCAAACGCTTTTGCGAACCCTCGCATTTACCTTCTCCTGTTTCTCCGTCATGCGGAGACATACCTTCGGCCCTTTTTGGCCTTAGTTGAACCCTAGCCACTGGAAGTGGAGCACGTCCAGTGGTGAAACGAAGAGAATGTCTCTTCCGACATCGCTTCGCGGGTGTGTCAGGGTTAGATTGCTGAAATGATTCGTCGATTCTTCATCGCGCTGACCCTTGCCGTTTTGTGTCTGGGCGTCGTCCAGGCACAGGACAATTCAGGTGAGACCCGGGCAAAGCTGGACCAAACCCGCACCCTGCTGGAGCGGATTGAAGGTGCTTTGCGCCAACCCAACCTGACCGTCGAGGGTCTTGGGCAACTGCGAGCGGAACTCGACCAGATCCCAGAAGACCTCCAGACCTTGATTCAGGCCATCGAACCTGAGGTGAAGGCCATCGATGAGCGGCGCACGCAGCTTGGGCCCAAGCCGACCGGCGATCAGACAGAAGCTGCCGAAGTCACGCGTGAGCGCGAGGAAGTTCAACGCAGGTTTTCCGCTGCCGATGCGGACCTGAAGACTGCGCGCGATCAATCCCTGCGTGTCGACCGGCTGATCGAACGCGTGGTCGAACGCCGTCGGGAGTTGTTTGCCTCGCAGCTTTTCCGCAGATCCGGGGCCGTGGTTGACCCTTCCTTCTGGTTGGATGTTGCCGGTGCAACGCCGATCGCTGCCCGTGGCGTGAGTTTCCTGGTAGCGGATTGGCTTGCGGTTCTGGATCGCTACGGTCGATTTGCTGGCGTAGCCATCATTGCCGCCTTGCTGGCGGTTGCCATCCTGCTGTTTGGCCCGGTTCGACGCGGGCTCACAGGTTTTGTGGCCAGGCGGTTCGTGTCGTCCGGTGCAGACACACCGACACCGCTTCAGGTCTCCTCGCACGCTGCAATCTACGCCATCCTGAACTCCGCTTTGCCGATCCTTGGCGCGGTGCTGGTCACGCGAGGGCTTGAATCACTGGGCTTGTTGCCCGGCCGGCTGGCGATCGTCACGGACGCGGTGATTGAAGGCCTGATGGTCTATGCGGCCATTGCAGCTGTCGCGGGCGCAATCCTTTGCCCCGGGCGGGCAAAGTGGCGCATGCTCGCCATGTCCGATGCCGCTGCGGGCCGTGCCCACGCAACGGTTGCCACCCTTGGTCTGGTCGCCGCCATCATGGTCGCATTGAAGGGGCTGAGTTCAGCCATCATCGCGCCATTGCCCTTCGTCGTGGCGACCTCCAGCATTGGCGGGTTGCTCTTTGCCGGTGTGCTCGCCACGGGCCTTGCTGCGATCAGCCAGACCCAGTCTGTGCAACGCAAGGCCGCGGCCAATGATCCCGATGAGCCCGCCTATCCGGCCTCTCCGGCCTGGCGCTGGCTGCGGATCGCCCTGTGGATCGCAGCGGCTGTTCTGTTTGCCGCATCGATTGCGGGCTACGCATCGTTCGCATCTTTCTTTGTGGCCCAGATTGTCTGGGGTCTTGTCGTAATCGGTGTTGCAACCCTTTTGACGCGTCTGATCGAAGACGCCTTCACCGAGGTCGCCGGCTCCCACTCCGCCACTGCCCGCCGCCTTGCAGGCACGATTGGTGTCGAGGCCTCCGCCGTCGAGCAGATTGGTATTCTGTCTGCCGGCGCGTTGCGGGTCCTGATCATTGTTCTCTCAGGCTTCCTCATCGTTGCCCCGTGGGGTGTTGATCAGCGGGACGCGTTTGGCTGGCTTCGCGCGGCGCTGTTTGGCGTCCAGCTCGGCGGCATCACGATCTCGATTGCAGCCTTGGTCGGTGCGGTCGTCGTCTTTGTACTGGGCCTGCTCGCAACGCGCGCCATCCAGCGTTGGCTGGATGATCGCTATCTGCCGGCCACCCGCATGGATGCGGGTCTTCGCAATTCGATCCGCACAGCTGCAGGCTATGTCGGTTTTGTCATCGCGTCGGTCTTTGCCGTTTCCTACATGGGCCTCGACGTCCAGAACCTTGCCATTGTCGCCGGCGCGCTGTCCGTCGGCCTTGGTTTTGGTCTCCAGTCGATCGTCAACAACTTCGTGTCCGGTCTGATCCTGCTTGCTGAGCGCCCGATCAAGGCCGGAGACTGGATCGTGGTCGGCGACAGCGAAGGCTATGTGCGCAAGATCAACGTGCGCTCGACCGAGATCGAAACGTTTGACCGCGCCGTTGTCATTGTTCCGAATTCGAACCTGATTTCCGGCACCGTCAAGAACTGGATGCACAATGACCTGATCGGTCGGGTCAAGGTGTCGGTCAAGGTCAAGCGCGACGTGGAAGCCGAGACGGTGCAGGCAGTGCTGATCGAGATTGCGCGAAACCATCCGTTTGTTCTGGTGCAGCCCGCGCCAAAGGCTTACCTCATGGACATTGCCGACTCTGGCCTTGTGTTTGAGCTGCATGCCTCGGTGGGCAACGTCGACAAGGCGTTTCGCGTCCGAAGCGATCTGAGATTTGAAATCGTCAAGCAGTTCAAAGCGCGCAATCTCGCGCTCGCGGGAGGCTGAGGCCTGTGCGTTGCGCCATCGTTGTTCTCGGGCTGTCCCTCGGCCTTGCCGGCTGCCTCCAGGGGCCCCGGGTCGATACCACGCCATCATTCTACCGCGACCTTGGACGTTCGACGCTTGAATCGGTTGATGGACCCATGGCTGCCCAGATGATTTCCAGCCATCGCCGGAACAATGGGTTGGGTCCTGTGAGCATTGATCCAAGGCTTGTTGAGATTGCACGTGAAATGGCCATGGAAGCTTCGCGCAGCGATGATCTGTCGGCAGTCAGCCGAACGGCGCTGACCCAAAGGCTTGGTCGCGCCGGTGTGCGCACCACGATTGCCGGCGACAACACATCGGCCGGGTATCGCACGCTCGCAGAGGCTTTTTCCGGTTGGCGCGGCAGCCGCCACCACGATTCGGTCATGCGGCTTGGGGGTGCAACCCGCATGGGGATTGCAACGGTCACAGTTCCAAGCTCGCGCTACCGGGTCTTCTGGGCGCTCGTAATGGCCGGTCCGGATGGCACTGTCGCCTCCGTTCAGCCGCAGCGCTGAGCGACCGTGAAAATTCTTTCAAACAACGCACGTGGCATCCTGGCCATGGCCGTGGCGATGCTGACTTTTGCGGGCAACGACATGTTCGTGAAGCTGGCGCGCGAAACCCTGCCGCCGCAACACATCATCTTCTATCGCGGTATCGTTGTGATCGCGTTCCTGCTGGTTCTCCTCAGGGCGACGAACCAGTTCTCCGGCCTCTCGCGTGCGCTTGAGCCGCGTCTGCTGGTGCGAGCGCTTCTTGAAACGGTGGTCGCCTGGGCCTTCATCTCTGCGCTCGGGCACATGACGATCGGCGATATCACGGCACTGTTCATGGTCGTACCGCTGCTTATAACCGCCGGTGCTGCCATATTGCTGAAGGAACAGGTGGGGTGGCGTCGGTGGAGCGCTGTTCTCGTTGGCTTTGTCGGCACGCTTTTGATCATCAAGCCAACGGCTGAAAGCATGAACATCTGGGTGTTTGTCGCCTTGATCTCGGTGTTTGGCGCGAGCATTCGCGATCTCATGACGCGTGGCGTGGATCCGGCCATCTCCTCGCTCGTGGTGTCATTCACCACTGCACTGTTCGTGTTTTTGGCAAGCATTGGCATGTCGCTTGCGACACCGGGCCCGTTCCTGGTGCCGAGCTGGACCGTTCTTGCATATCTTGCGGCTGCGGGCGTGCTCGTTGCCATTGGCAACTACTATGTTGTCGTGGCGTTTCGCGGCGGCGACGTTTCCGTCATCTCACCGTTTCGCTATTCCGTCATTTTGTGGGCGCTTCTGGCCGGTTATTTTGTCTGGGGCGACATTCCGGACCTGTGGGGCGCGCTTGGCACTGTTCTGATCGTCTTGGCGGGTCTCTATGTGATCCACCGCGAGCGCGTCAGGGCCCGTGAGGTCGCTGTCAGAACCGCGGGATGAAGAACGCGGGCGGTGCGTTCGGGCGAAGCACGCTGCCGTCCGGGAAAACGTAGCACGGGCAGCCAGGGCCATAGACGACCCTCGGCTGATTGCGCCGAACAACGATCACTTCCTCATCGACAAAGCGCGGAGCGCGCCGGGCCTGTGCCTGCCTGCGCCGCTCTGCTTCGCGCCGCGCGGCCTGACGCTGTTGACGGGCTTCACGCTCGGCCGCTGCACGCGCCCTGCGGGCTTCCGCGCGCTCAGCCTGAACAGCCGGGTCGACGGCCTGTGCGCGCGGCGCAATCGCCGCAGCCGCCGCGGCACCTGCGGCAGCGCCTGCAACAGCTGCTGCGGGGGCTGGAACGGCTGCCGAAGGGCTCGGAATGGAGGATGCGGGCGCGCCATCAAAGGAAATCGTGGCGCAGGCTGAATCATCGCGCGGGTCCACATCGCCCTGCAGAGATGCATTGCGGCCATAAAGGCTCGACAGGAACTCGGGCGTGACCTCCGTGCCGCCGGGCACACCGGCGCGCTCGCGGAAACGGCGCATGGCATCGAGCGTGCGCGGGGTCAGGCGACCTTCCGGCGGACCAGGCTCAAAACCGGCGCGCTCAAGCGCATACTGCATCGCTGCGATCTGCTCAGGGCGGTAAACCCCATCTGCGCCGCGCGCGGGCCAGACAATCCGCGCACAAACCGAGGTGGACGGACGGCGAACCCGCTCCGGAAGGCGCCATTCAACCGTGAAGCGACTTGTCTCTCCCGGCTGCAGGGTCATGCCGTTCGACGCGCATGTCATGGCCTGGCCAGATGGCGAACAGGCCCAGGTATCGGGAAGCACCGTTTCGATCCGCCCGCCTTCAAGGCCAAGCTGGAGGGCGGACAGGAGTGGGCTTGCCGCCGGCTCCG
The DNA here is from genome assembly GCA_027487195.1 of Hyphomicrobiales bacterium. Classification (GTDB taxonomy): domain Bacteria; phylum Pseudomonadota; class Alphaproteobacteria; order Rhizobiales; family UBA4765; genus JAIYEB01. Next base: position 13,566 of record JAIYEB010000241.1, read on the forward strand.
AGCCCTTGTTCTCGATCTGGACAGACAAGGTGCAGGTCTCGCCGGACCGGCACTGCTGAGGCGCCGTCAAGGTCAGGCCGAGCGCAACCGGCGCAGCGCCAGCAGGCGGAGTTGGTGCGGGCAGCGCGGCTTGTGCGGATTGCGGACGGCAGTCGCGTTCTTCAAGACGATTGGCGGCATCAAAGGCGGCTTCGGCCCGGCGCAGCTCATCATTGCGCCGATCGCGCTCGGCGCGCGCAGCCGTGACCGCGTCACCATTTGCCCGGCGCTGGGCCTGCTCGGTCTGGCGTTCAACCATGGCGCGAGTAGCCATCTGTGCATTTTCGGATGCAGCCCGGCTGGCATCGAGCGCCCGCTCGATCACGCGGGTCTTTTCGTCGGCACAAACCGCAGCGCCGGGAATGGTCGGGATCTCAACGACCCGCATGCCACTCTGGGCAAACGCCAGCGAACCAATGAACAGTGCCGGTACAGCAAGAAACAGTCCGCGGTGCATTGCACTCTCCGAGACGCAACCCGGCAATCGCCGGGACGAACACTCACTTGAGCTTCAATACATGGCGAGATCAGGGCCGGCGAATGAATGATGAATGAATGGTTGACGGAGATTTCAGGGGCCGGGGTCTATTCGATGACAATAACGGGTGGCGGCTTTCTCGCCCCAACCGCATTGGTCAGCATCTGGAGCGCAATCGAGCGGTAGGCGCGCCCAAGCGCGCCATCGGGGTCCGACACCATAATCGGCCTTCCATCATCCGAACCTTCGCGGATTACCGGAGCCAGTGGCACTTCGCCAAGAAACGGCACCGCCAGCCGATCCGCTTCATCGCGGGCGCCGCCATGGCCAAAGATATCGGCCCTGGAACCGCAAGACGGGCAGATGAAGAAGCTCATATTCTCGACAATCCCGAGAATGGGAACGTCAACCCGGCGAAACATGGCAAGCCCGCGTCGCGCATCGATCAACGCCAGGTCTTGCGGCGTTGACAC
>JAIYEB010000059.1 GCA_027487195.1 Hyphomicrobiales bacterium
TGACAGCTGAACCCGGATAGGATGGATAGAAGTATCCCTGGAAAAAGCGTGGCATCAGGCCCCGCGGACCAGCCGGGAAGCCAAGACGGCGCTGTCCCGTGCGCTCGCGAATGTTGCCGGCCCACTGACCGAGCTGGTCATAGGTCAGCGCGTTGATGTCCGCGCCTGCCGGCAGGAATGGCAATGCCTGACGATGAGCGACCATAATGTAGGTGGCTTGCATCCACGGAATGTACTGCTGATTGGGCGTACCGAGCTTGCCAAGCTCCATAAGCGCAGCGGGGATGCCCCTTCCTGCAAGTCTGCGGGCAAGATCATCGATCGGAGCAATCGCTCCCATGCCCGCGAGAGGCTGCAGCTCACCATGCAGCGCGCCGACAACCGAGACTGTGCGCCGTGTCGCTGCAGCCTCGGCGCGCATGCGCACATTGAGCTGAGGCGGCTCTTCGGTGACGTATTGGACCGGCGTCCCAAAGCCACGCAGAATGACCTGCCGGACCTTCTGAGCTTCCTCGATGGGTCTGAGCTGCGTCGACAGGAAGACCACGTCTGTAGCCTGTGCGGTGCCGGCAGTCGTGCCAAAGGCAAGGCCAGCGCCAAGTGCAGCTGTGCCGGTCAGCAGATCTCGGCGATTGAGTTTCGTCATGTTGGCGTCCTCCAGGGGGTTATTGTTGAACTACGGTCCCGGCGGATCTTTTTGCCCGCCTGGGTATCAAGGGGTCAGGCAGGTGGTGGTCCGACTGATGCGCGCCAGATCGGCGTGACTTTGACAATCGAGCGATGGTCCTCGGGATTTGCGCCAGCGATCAACGCAAGGGTGGCTTCCGCCATGCGAATGCCGACATCGGCGAGATCAAGTTCCATGGTTGAGAGCGGCGGGTCGGTGTAGGCTGTGATGGGCAGGTTATCGTGGCCGATGACTGAGACATCGACGCCCGGAACGAGGCCGGCATCCCGCACGGCAGTCAGAGCACCAAAGGCGATCCGGTCCGTCGCGCATACCAACGCCGTTGGTTTGCTGCCAAGGGCTGCGCGGGCCATTTCCGCGCCCGAGCGCTCATCGGATCGTGCTTCCAACATCGGGCCAAACGACAGGCCTGACTCATTCAGCGCGCTGCAGTAACCGCCCTTGCGATTACCAGATGAGAAGGTTCCATCGGGTCCGCCGAGAAAGGCAAACCGACGGTGTCCAAGGCTGACAAGATGCCGTGTCGCCGCCTGAAACCCGCCAAATCCATCGCCATCAACATACGCGACGCCTGCAATGTCGTCGGTGCGTCCAAAGCAGATGAACGGAAGCTTGTTGGCCTTGAGATAAGCCACGCGGTCATCATTGACCCGCAAGCGCACCACAATCACCGCATCAGCGCGCCTGCCGTCTACCAGTCGCTGATAAACGGCCAGCTCAGGCTCCCCAGGCCGGGAAGACGTCAGGATCAGATCCATCTCGTCTTCGGCAAGCCGGCTGCCGATGGAGGCTGCAAGATCAACGAAGAGCGGCTCGTATCGGCGCTGCAATGTGGATGGAACGACGATAGCAACAGTGTCCGTTGCGCCTTTGGTTAGGCGTTGCGCTATCGGATTCGGGCGGTAGTTGATCTTGTTTGCCGCGAGTCTCACCCGCTCACGGGTTTCCGGCGCCACATCCTGATAGCCCGCAAGCGCACGCGAAACGGTCGTCTTTGACAGACCCATGCTCTCAGCAAGCGACTTCAAAGACATGCTGTCTCCCGCAAGGTCTTCGGTACGAAACCCTCGCAAAGCTCGTCTCAAACCGGTTTGGATTCAATGTCGCGAGAGGATAATAGTGCTTTTGCGTATTCAGCGGCATTCCTGGAAGGAGTTGGTGCAGCAGTCCTGCAGCAGGCACGAGGTGTGTGCATGCGCCTGAGTAGATTCCGGTTCTACTTGGAGGGCGCAGACCATGACCAGTTTGAACGACCGGGAAGCCCCTTTGGCCTCTCGAGGCTCTGATGGTCGAGGCCTGAAGTGCTTTCCTCCCTGACTTGAGGTTCTGGCCAAAGGTCGGAACCTCCTTTCAAGGCTTCAGATCGGATCCCGGGCTTCTTCTGCAGTCCGTTGGAACCATCTGCAGAAACCGAGTTTTCCTGAACCGGAGACTTGAGATGACGATCAGATCGGCCGGTCTCGGTCGGAGGTCAGCTTGGCCTCAACCCGGCTGCCGGTGTCACGCACGTGACCCTCGTCAGCGTCCGGCACCGAGCTGCCGGATCCGTCTTTAAAGCCGCAGGGTTGATTGGCATCGTCCAACAACCTCTGCGTGCTGCATACCTGTCGCAATCCGTGGCCAAACCTGATGTGGAGCGATTCTCGATGAAGCCTGCAATCCAAGCAAACTCCAGTTCCAACGCGCTCTTTGAGCCCTTCACATTGGGGGATTTGGTTCTCCCCAACCGGGTTGTCATGGCCCCGCTCACACGCAACCGGGCCACGCACGGGACGGATGCCCCGAACGATCTCAACGCTCTCTATTACGCTCAGCGTGCTGGTGCCGGTCTCATCATTTCAGAGGCCACGCAGATCTCGAAGCAAGGCCAAGGCTACATCTGGACACCCGGGCTATACACCGGAGCGCAGGTTCAACACTGGAAGACCGTGACAGATCAGGTTCATGCGGCCCACGGGCGGATTTTTGTGCAGCTCTGGCATGTTGGCCGCATTTCCCACACCTCGTTGCAGGCTGATGGCGCAGCACCGGTCGCTCCATCTGCCATCCAGGCCAAGACGAAAACATTCACAGAAAGCGGATTCGTCGACGTCTCGATGCCCCGCGCGCTTGAAGCGGAGCAGATATCCAGCATTCTGGCCGATTATGCCCAAGCGGCCACCAACGCCAAGGCTGCGGGCTTCGATGGGATCGAGATCCACGCGGCCAACGGCTATCTGATTGACCAGTTCTTGAAGGATGGCACCAACCATCGCACGGATCGGTATGGCGGGTCGGTCGAGAACCGCGCGCGCTTTGGCCTCGAAGTTGCCGATGCCATTACACATGTCTTTCCAAAGGCACGCGTCGGAATCCGCCTGTCACCTGTCAGCCCCTCCAACGATGCGGTCACGAGTGATCCTGACAAGGTCTTTGGCTATTTCGTCGCGGAACTTTCCCGCCGCGGCCTGGCCTATATCCATGTCGTGGAAGGCGCGACCGGCGGCGCGCGCGACATTGCTCCCTTCAATTACCGCGCCTTGCGCAAAGGGTTCGCAGGCGCCTACATCGCCAACAACGGATACACGCGCGAGATGGCCATGGACGCCATCGCAGATGGGGCCGCAGATCTCATCGCTTTCGGAAAGGCGTTCCTCTCAAACCCCGACCTTGTGGAAAGACTGAAACGCGATGCTCCGCTCAATGCGCCAATCAGTGAGACATTTTATGGCGGCGGCGCCGAAGGATACACCGACTATCCTGCGTTGCAGACATCGCTCTCATGAGACGCAA
>JAIYEB010000146.1 GCA_027487195.1 Hyphomicrobiales bacterium
GGCACGCCAAGGCGCTCGGACAACTCATCAATCAGGAGGCCGGCATCATCAATCGTTGCGGTGCGGCCCTTGGTCTCTGAAGCGATCAGCTTGGAGTCCTGCCAAAGCGATTCGCCGTCCCTGCGCCAATACAGCGCAAACGCCCAGCGCGGCAGCGTTTCGCCCGGGTACCATTTGCCCTGGCCATAATGGAGCAGGCCGTTTGGCGCAAAGGTCTCGCGCAGTCGCCGGATCAGCACATCGGCAAGGCCGCGCTTCATTGGCCCGACGGCAGCCGTGTTCCACTCTTCGCCCTGATAATCATCGATCGAGACGAATGTGGGCTCGCCCCCCATGGTCAGGCGAACATCATTGGCGATGAGATCGCGATCAACCGCCTCTCCGAGCCGATCAAGAGCTTCCCAGGCCTCATCATCAAATGGCCTTGTGACGCGAGGCACTTCTGCAACGCGCGTCACGCTCATATCGAATTCGAATGTGACGTTGGCCGGCTCAACCATGCCCTCGATCGGGGCAGCCGTCCGGAAATGCGGCGTTGCGGCCAGCGGAATATGCCCCTCGCCGGCCATAAGTCCCGAGGTTGGATCAAAACCGATCCACCCCGCGCCGGGCACATAACACTCGCACCAGGCGTGAAGATCAGTGAAGTCCTTGTCTGTCCCGGCGGGGCCATCGAGCGCACGCAGATCCGGCTTCAACTGGATCAGGTAGCCGGAGACAAAACGCGCGGCAAAACCCATGCGCCGCAACACCTCAACCATCAGCCAGCCGCTGTCGCGGCACGAACCGGAGCGGTTTGCCAAGGTCACTTCCGGGGGCTGAACGCCGGGCTCCATGCGAATGAGGTAGCGGATGTCCTGTTGCAGGCGCTGATTCAACTCCACAAGGAAGTCGATGGTGCGTTTGCCATTGACCGAGAGGCTGGCAACAAACCGGTCGAGCTCAGGTGAATCGTCGCTGAGCGGCGTCAGATAGGGCGAAAGATCAAACCGCTCATCCGGACGATAGCTCCATGGCAGCACCTCGGCCCAGGGCTCGAAGAAAAAGTCGAACGGGTTGACCGTCGCCATTTCGGCAATCAGATCGACCGTGACCGAGAACTCGGTGGTCGGCTCCGGGAACACAAGACGCGCGAGCCAGTTGCCCTGGGCGTCCTGCTGCCAGTTCAAAAAGTGCGGCTCAGGCGTAACCACAAGCGAATAGCTCGGCACCTTGGTCCGGCTATGAACCGCAGGCCGAAGACGAATGACCTGCGCGCCGAGCCGGATCGGCCGGTCATAGCGGTAGCGGGTCACGTGGTGGAGAGCTGTCAGGATCGCCACGTGGCAGACCAACCATTTCTAGTGTTGCAACGCATCAACGATAGCGGGCGAAAGCGCAGAGGCAAGCGCAACTCTCGTCATTGTGTGAGAATGATAGGATTGTTTTGGACCGTTTGGAACAAGGGCCTCACATCTCTGCGTTGACCACCACGTTCTGTCAGTGCAGTTTCCGCCTGATGAGTCCTGGAAATCCAAGGCGCCCGAGCGCGCTGAATGTCGCAAACGCGCTCACCTATTTCCGGGTGTTTGCGGTCCCTGTGGTCGTGGCCTGCTTCTTCTGGGAAGGAGAGTTTCGACCTGGTTCCCACAGCATGCGCTGGATTGCGCTCGCAATCTTCATTGTGGCGGCCGTAACGGACTATTTCGACGGCTGGGCTGCGCGGGCCTTCGGTCAGGTCACAACGGTCGGGCGCATGCTCGACCCCATCGCCGACAAGCTCCTGGTTGCGGCCTGCCTGCTGGTTCTTGCAGCCGACCAGACCATTGCCGGCTGGTCGCTTTGGGCGGGCGTGATCATTTTGTGTCGCGAGATCCTGGTGTCCGGCCTTCGGGAGTTCCTTGCGGAGCTACGTGTCTCCGTTCCGGTCTCCAAGGTCGCGAAATGGAAAACGGTCATGCAACTCGTTGCCATTGGCTTCTTGATCGCGGGGCCTGCAGGGGACGCAATCGTGCCCCAAGTTACCAACACCGGGATTGTGCTGCTGTGGATTGCCGCCGTTTTGACGATCTACACAGGCTTTGACTATTTTCGCGCAGGCGTAACCTACCTGAAGGACGAAAGATCGTGATTACGATCAAGTACTTTGCCTGGGTGCGGGAGCGCATCGGCAAGGCGGAAGAAGCCCTTGAATTGCCGGCTGGCGTTATCACGGTTGCCGACCTCGCGCAGCATCTCGCCGGGCTCGGCGATGAGTATGCCTATGCGTTTGAAAACCCCGGGATCGTGCGCGCAGCCCTCGACAAGCGCCACGTCTCACCCGACACGGCCATCGCAAACAGCCGGGAAGTCGCTTTCTTTCCACCCATGACAGGCGGCTGACATGGTGGTCCGGGTTACGGAAGCGCCCTTTGACCTTGGCCGGGAAGCACAGGCGCTGAGCCATGGGCGAACAGATGTTGGCGCGGTTGTCACCTTTTCAGGCATTTGCAGGGATGAGGCCGGAGCGCTCAACGCCCTGACGCTCGAATGCTATGTGGAGATGGCAGAGGCTGAACTTCTGAGGCTTGAGGCCGAGGCGCGCTCGCGCTGGCCACTCACCGGCGTGACGATTATCCATCGCCATGGCCGCATTGTGCCTGGCGAAGACATCATGATGGTCGCCGTTGCATCCGCCCACCGCGCAGCAGCGTTCGAAGCCGCCATGTTCCTCATGGACTACCTCAAGACCCGCGCTCCGTTCTGGAAATCGGAAGAGCTGAGTGACGGGGCCAGGTCATGGGTTGCGGCAAAAGCCGAGGATGATGCGGCTGCCGCGCGCTGGTAGCGAACAAAGCGATCATCTCTACGTGATGGCGCCCCTGCGCACATATGGAAGTGCGTGCTTAGGCCCATTGGGCATGCCAGTCTTCTCTCCAAGAGGGAGAGCAAAATGCCGCCAATCACGCAGGACATCATCAATCTCTATGACAGGTTCACGCATGGGCAGATGAGCCGGCGCGACTTCATGGACACCTTGACGGGCGTTGTCGGTGTCGGTGCGGTTGCAGGCGTACTCGCAAGCCTCGCCAACGATGTCGCCCGCGCCCAGACCATTGCCGCAACCGATCCGAGGATTGTGACGGAGCGCGTGACCTTTCCGGGACCAGACGGCGTCATGGCTGGTCTTCTTGCCCGCCCTGCCGGCGAAGGTCGTTTCCCGGCCGTGATCGTAATCCATGAGAATCGCGGCCTGAACCCGCATATCCAGGACGTCGTGAGACGGGTGGCCGTTGCGGGCTTTCTGGCGTTGGGCGTTGATGCTCTCGCGCCTGATGGCGGAACACCGGAGGATGAAGATCGCGGACGCGACATGATCGCTCGCCTCACCCCGGCCGTTGCCGGTGCGCGGATTGCCTCCGCCATCCCCTTCCTGACCGCACATCCCCGCTCTAACGGACGCGTTGGCGCTACCGGCTTTTGCTGGGGCGGCGGAATGGTCAATGAGTTGGCTGCGCGCTCGCCGGAGCTCGCTGCAGGTGTCGTCTACTACGGCATTCAGCCCGATCTTGCGCGCGTTCCCGGAATTCGGGCCGCGCTCCTGATCCACTACGCCGAGCAGGATCCGCGCATCAACGCGGGCGCTTCAGCCTATGAGGCAGCGCTTCGGGCGGCGGGAAAGACCGTGGAAGCACATGTTTATCCCGGCACTCAACACGCCTTCAACAACGACACGGGCGCTGCGCGCTTCAATGCCGAGGCCGCAAGCCTGGCGTGGGAGCGCACACTCGCCTGGTTTCGCCGGCACCTTGCAGGCTGAGATCAGGCCGGAAAGCACAGAGAAACA
>JAIYEB010000358.1 GCA_027487195.1 Hyphomicrobiales bacterium
GGTCTCGTTTGTCCAGATCGAGTGATGCTCGCGAGCCCAGTTGAGGTCGACTTCGCCTGTGCCCATGGCATCAAACGCGCCTTCCATGCCAATCGAGCCGATGTAGATGTGCGCAAACATCACCGCAATCGCGACGACGCCGACGAGCCCATGGACGACCTGGCTGACCTGCCAGTTGCCATATGTGCCCGCAACGTAGGGGAACATCAGCAGAAGGCCAGAGATCGACAGCGCCACGCCCGAGGTGATCACGATCCAGAACACCATCTTCTGTCCGCCATTGAAGCGGGCAGCCGGAGGATGCTGGTCACCAACGAGGCCGCCGCCGGCCTTGAACCACGCGACATCGAGCTTGTTCGGGATGTTATCCTTCACCCAGATCAGAAGCATCATCACGATGCCCAGCATGAAGGGGAATGACAGGTAGTTGTGGATGTACTTGCCGAACTGCGAGAAAGCCGTGAACGCATCCGGCCCGATGACCGGCAGCAGCACGAACTTGCCAAACGTGATGTTGAGGCCGGTGAAGGCCAGAACAAGGAACGAGGTGGCAGTCAGCCAATGGACGAACCGGTCCAAGCCACCGAAACGGGTGATGGTCTGACCAGAACGGCCCTTCGAGATCTTGATCTTGCCGCGCATGGCATAGAAGCCCGACAGCAAGACAATCATGCCGACGATCGAAACGGCACCGATCCAGGGCAGCGTCACCTGATGGAAGGTACGCCATTCCTGGCCTGACGGCTTGATCAAGTCGGCAGACTTCTGATCAGGGATCGTCACGCGCCCCGAAATCGTCGTGCCGCCCGGGCGCAGCGCATTGAGAAGCTGCTGCTCATTGACGGACGACGCGGTCGGGTTGACCTGCGACGGCTGCTGGGCTGCGGCAGGCACTGCCACACAGATGGCGAGAAGAAGGATCAGCGCGCTTGCGGCGTGGCCGATCCGGCGAACGAAAGAGGCCATGGTGTGGCTCCGGTATGGGTCAGGGAAAGCAATCTTGACGCGGTGCATGTGCATGCACCGCGCCAGCAAACGATCAGACGTTGATCGTTTCCTTGTAGGCAGTGCGCCAGCCCCATGCGCCCGAGCCGTAGCCGCGGCGCTGGACGCGTTCGCGGTAGATCTGGGTAATCACCTCGCCATCGCCCGCAAGCAGGGCCTTGGTCGAGCACATTTCAGCGCAGATCGGCAGCTTGCCTTCCGCGAGGCGGTTCGAGCCGTACTTGGCATACTCCGCCGGTGTCATGTCCGCTTCCGGACCGCCGGCGCAGTAGGTGCACTTGTCCATCTTGCCACGTGAGCCAAAGTTGCCAACGCGGGGATACTGGGGTGCGCCAAACGGGCAGGCGTAGAAGCAGTAGCCGCAGCCAATGCACAGGTCCTTCGAATGCAGCACGACGGCATCGGCCGTGGTGTAGAAGCAATCAACCGGGCAAACGGCTGCGCAGGGCGCATCCGTGCAGTGCATGCACGCCATGGACACGGAGCGTTCGCCGGGCTTGCCGTCATTGATCGTGACGACACGGCGGCGATTGATGCCCCACGGCACTTCGTGCTCGTTCTTGCAGGCGGTTACGCAGGCGTTGCACTCGATGCAGCGGTCAGCGTCGCAAAGGAATTTCATACGGGCCATGGTTTAGGTCCTCCTCAGGCTGCGCTGATCTGGCATAGCGTCACCTTGGTCTCTTGCATCGCAGTGACCGGGTCGTAGCCGTAGGTGGTGAGAGTGTTGACGCTTTCGCCGAGCACATAAGGATCCGTGCCCCGCGGGTATTTCGCGCGCTGATCCTCACCGAGGTACCAGCCGCCAAAGTGGAACGGCATGAACGCCACACCGCGACCAACGCGTTCGGTAACGAGCGCCTTCATGCGTGTGCGGGTGTTGGCAACCATTTCCGGACCCCAGACGTGGACCCAACCCCCGTCGCGGATGCCGCGCTGGGCAGCATCTGCAGGATGGATCTCGACGAACATGTCCTGCTGAAGTTCAGCAAGCCACGGGTTCGAACGGGTTTCTTCGCCGCCGCCCTCATACTCGACCAGACGGCCGGATGTGAGGATGATCGGGAAGCTGTCGGCGATCCTGCGATCAACCGCTGCCTTCTGAACCGTTGTGTGCAGGTTCGGCATGCGCAGCGTGCGCTCATCCGCACGCGCCGGATACTGAGCCACCAGATCGGGTCTGATCGAGTAGATCGGCTCGCGGTGGACCGGAACCGGGTCAGGCAGGTTCCACGCAACAGCACGCGCCTTGGCGTTGCCGAACGGAGAAACACCCTTTTCGAGGCAGACGCGCTGAATGCCGCCAGAAAGATCGGTCATCCAGCTGACTGCTGCGACGTTGGCACCGCCAACCCGCTCGATCGAAGCGCGTTCTGCTGCGGTCAGATCGGCATCCCAGCCAAGACGCTGGAACACGGCCATTGTCATTTCCGGGTAGCCATCCGTCAGGACCGAGCCCTTGGAATAGGATCCTTCCGCAAGAATGTTCGCGCCCTGATATTCAACGCCGAAGCGGGCGCGGAATGTACCGCCGCCGTCCTTCACATGCCTTGTGGTGTCATAGAGCACGTGCGTGCCGGGGTGGCGAATTTCCGGTGTGCCCCAGCAAGGCCAGGGCAGACCATAGTAATCACCGCCAACAACCGGATCGCTTGCCGGTGCACGCAGCGTGACCAGGTCAAACTTGCCCTGGTTGGCCATGTGCGCCTTCAGGCGCTCGGGCGACTGGCCGGTATAACCAGCGCCCCACCCGCCGCGATTGATTTCGCGCAGGACGGACTCTGCCTGGGGCTCCGGACCATACTTGCCCTGAACGAGCGAGATATTCTTGAACATCTCGTTTGCGAAACCGAGCTTCTGGGCCATCCGGTAGATGACCCAATAGTCCGATGCCGATTCAAAGATCGGCTCGACAACCTTCTCGCCCCACTGGATCGAGCGGTTCGAATTCGTACGCGAACCATCGCCCTCAAACTGCGTCGCGATCGGCAGGAGGTATGTGCCGTTACGACGGTTGGACAGGTGGGCGTAGGTTGTCGGATGGGGGTCGGCGACCACAAGAAGCTCAAGCGCTTCAAGGCCTTTCACCGATTCCGGCATACGCGTCACGGTGTTGCCACCGTGGCCGAAGACCACCATGCCCTTGACGTTGTCGCGCTGGTCGACCTGATCGGCCGGCAGCGTCACCGCATCAAACCAGCGCGTGGTCGTGATGCCCGGTGTCTGCATGTTCTGCAGACGGGTGCGGGCATTGCGGCCCGCCTTGGCCGGAACTTCATCGAAGCGCGACTGGAAGTAGTCGAACGGCACGTCCCAGACCCGGGCCCAATGGCGCCATGCGGCTTCTGCGATGCCATAATAGAGCGGCAGGTTGCCAACATCGAGACCCATGTCCGACGCGCCCTGCACGTTGCAGTGACCGCGGAAGATGTTTGCGCCTGTGCCATCCATGCCGACGTTGCCGGTGGCGAGAAGCAGATCGCAGTAGGCGCGCACATTGGCGGTTCCAACCGTCTTCTGCGTTGCGCCCATGCACCAGATCAAGGTCGAGGGCTTCTGCGTTGCGAAGAGCTGCGCAACACGCTTCAGCTGCTCGCCCGGAACACCGGCGACGCGCTCAACTTCCTGCGGGTTCCACTTCTTCACCTCGGCGCGGATCTGATCCATGCCGTGGACGCGCTGGGCAATGAACTGCTTGTCTTCCCAGCCGTTCTCGAAGATGTGCCACATGATGCCCCAGATCACCGGAATATCGGTGCCGGGACGAATGCGGACATACTCGTTCGCGTGGGCAGCGGTACGGGTGAAGCGCGGATCAATGACGATCACGTTCGCCCGGTTGATTTCCTTGCCCGTCAACACGTGCTGCAGCGACACAGGGTGCGCCTCGGCCGGGTTGCCGCCCATGATGATCATGGTCTTGGAGTTGCGGATGTCGTTGTAGGAGTTCGTCTGGGCGCCGTAGCCCCAGGTGTTGGCGACGCCGGCCACTGTTGTCGAGTGGCAGATGCGGGCCTGATGGTCGACCGAATTCGTGCCCCAGAAGGCAGCGAACTTGCGCATCAGGTAGGCGCCTTCGTTCGAGAACTTGGCCGAGCCGAGCAGGAACACGGAGTCAGCGCCGCTCTTGCCACGGATCTCCATCATCTTGTCGCCGATCTCATTGATCGCGACATCCCACGAGATACGCTGCCACTCGCCGTTGACGAGCTTCATCGGCGTCTTCAGACGACGATCGCCATGGACCAGCTCGCGGACGGACGCGCCCTTGGCGCAATGCGTGCCACGATTGATCGGGCTGTCCCAGGCCGGCTCCTGGCCTACCCAGACACCGTTCTGCACTTCGGCAATGACTGTGCAGCCGACCGAGCAATGGGTGCAGATGTTCTTCTTCAGCTGGACCGGAATGCCAGGGCGAACACCGCCACCGGCAGCTTCGGCCTTGCGGACCATCCCGACCGAGAGGCTCGACAGGGCGGCAAGGCCGCCTGCCGTGACGCCCGCCCGGGCAAGGAACGACCGGCGTGTCACCGGGCCGGAAGAGACCTGACCGAGTGTGGCCGAGAGCCGTGCGCGGGACGCTTCACCCGCTTTGCGCTTCATCAACATGTTCGTGGCTCGCTCTAGTACCGGTTGGTCCGATAGAAGTCCTGGATATGCTTTGAGTTGGCCTGGTAGCGGGCGCGGTCGCGCTCCTGCCGGGTCTCGCGGGTCGTGGCTTGCGCCGCAACCTGCTCGGGAATGACAACAGCAGCAGCAGCCACCGTCGTTGCGGCACCTGCAGCGAGGAAACCGCGCCGGTTCAGGGCTTTTGGTTCAGTTTCATTGCTCAAAGTCGTCTCTCCCTCAAACGTCTGACCGGGACTCACGCGGCAATCGCGTAGCCCTCGGCTTCTATGGACATGAACGCGCGCCCAAGGCGGGCAACGGACCGGTAGAACCGCGACGACTCCGCTGCTTCCAAGTCGGCAAAGAAACGGCCAACCCAGGGCGCAATGTGTCGCGAGAAAAAGCGCTGCTGTTCGCTTTCGGAAACCGAAAAGGTCCCGTCAGCCATGCCAGCCATCACTTCAAACAGTGTGCCGATGTGATCTTCCGGCTCAAAATCGCCCTCAATGCGCTCAATGCCGAAAGTCAGCAGGTCCTCACGGACACGGGCAAGCGGGCGCTCGTTGAGAAAGCCGGTGAGATAGAACGAGGCATAAGGCAGCAGTTCGCCACGACCGACGCCGACGAACAGCGAGAAGAACTCACGCGAGAGCGATGTCTCATCACTGTTGCTGGCGGTCTGAGCCAGCTCAATGATGGAAAAACCGATTTCAGTCGCATCACCGGTCAGCGTCGAAAGCTCGGACAGGAACGCGCGATCGGGCGCCTGACGGACCAGACGCGCGAGGAGAAGATAAAGGCGCGCACGGGCCTGCTCAACTTCATCGACGGGAGCATCGGGGAGCTGGATCGCGTTCTCAGGATAAAGATCCGGCCGCAGAACGCTGCGCGCCACACCTGTTGCCAGCTCGACCGCGAGCACGCGCTCTGCAGGAACCCGCTTCCAGTTCGACACGGATGGCTGCGCAATACCAAGCGTACGTGCAAGCGCTGCGATACCGCCCGCCGCCTCAATCGCTTGCTGCAAACCGAATTCTTTCAAAGCGTGCCATCCCGCAGCTGGACTCTATTGTTTAGAATTGGTCCAGTTCGCGGACATAGCTATAGGCTATATGACTTTGGTCAAGTAAAAAATTTCGGATCAAGCCGGCAAAGCCCCACCATGCCGACGCCGTGAACCATTTGTTAACGCTGGAAGTTTTTGCTGCGCTGCGACAGCCTCATCGTCAGTTTTGTTAGCGTTTTCCAATGATCGGGACGCAATGGCCTCCGGCATTGATAGTTCTGACAGCTCGTCTTGTTGCGCAGTAGCGATTTTCTCCTCCTCCGAGGCCTCTGGAGGGGATTCAGCGGTCTCCAAAGCACTCTCGGATGGCTCAGAATTTTCATTAACCATGACTGATTGCGTTTGATCATCCACAGCCTTTTGGCGCGGCAGGATGCGCTCCAGCATGGCCTCGGTGTCAAAGTCCGCCTCAAGCGGCCCATAGCCCGGGGCGCCACCCGGCGTATTCCAGTCCCAGGCATATTCGGCCATGTCGCTCCACTTGCCGAGCTCAGGGTTTGAGACCCAGAGCTTGCGCATGGCGGCGTTCTTCAACAGATCCGGCACGCCCTTTTGCAGGAAGGCTGTGAAGTCCGATTGTGCCGTCAGGTCATCGATCTTTGGCAGCGCATCGATCAGGGCTTTGACGCGCTCCTGTTCGGCCTCGGCTTCCTGATTAACGACGTCCGCCGATGGCGGGGCAGCCACGGTTTCGGGATCTGCGGCTTTCGCAACTTCCGCCTTGCGACGCGCCCAGCGCGACAGAAACGAATCCGAACTCATGCTGTTCCCCAAACTGATGGCGCTCGCCAAACGTCTGATTGATCAGGGCCTCGCAGGAGACATGATCAGTCCTCGTCGTCACTCTGTCGACTTTGAGCCTTAGCGGCAGCGCTGCCATTACCACGTGCCCGCTTGCCGCGCGCGTCCGGATCCGCGCGGTCGCGCTTTCGTTTGAAGAAATGACGCTCGATATGGTTGGCGTCATAAAACCCGATCAGACGCTCAACGATGCTGCCAGGCATGGCGACCGGCTCGACAATCTCGCCTGCACCCTCGGTTGCCCCCTCGCCTTCCGACGGGTCCGCCGTGACCAACACGAGTTCGAATGGCGGCTCAGGCGTATTGGTGCGCATCACGACCCAGAGCTTGGGCACATCATCATTCAGATTGTCGCGATAATGCGCGGTCTCGATGGGATGGAGCTCGAGGGGCATCGCGCCGGCATACCAGATCTCATCGAGGCCTTCGCGCCGCAGCAATGTCCAGTCCGGCGTGTCCGCAGGCACTGGCAAGACGGCATAGGGCAACCATTGATGGGACTGCCAGATGCTTTTCAGCGCCCTTTTGACCACCACGACGCCAACGTTCAAGATCTCGCCGCGCTCCGGGATCATGAGACCACCGCAGCCTGGCCAACGGGCAGGCCCGCGATCAGGTTCACCGGCTTCACCCGGACGACTCGGTCTGCCGTCATGGCGAGGATCAGATAGACTGGCTTGCCGCTTACATCTGGCAGCATCTGGCGCGCATCGCTGAAGGTCAGCTGGAACAAGGCCACAATGCGCTCGAGGGCTTCTGGTTCCACGGGCTGCTGGTTCCAGAATGCGTTCCCGATCCGGGTTGCTTCCGCATCGAGCCCGATAAACCAGGTCCATTGATCATCGCGCACCTCGGCGAGTGGCTTGACCACAACATCCAGCGCAAGGAGGTGGCGGATGAACGTTTCGATCACCCGGGCAAAGCCATCGCGACCCTGGCGCCCGGTGCCGAAATCAAGCACGAGATCAAAGCCATCGGAGCGCGCCTGATAGGTCCGCTCATTCTCCGGGTTCAGCACTTCCATCTCGGTGACAGCTGCTCCGCCGAGCATCGCAACAAGCGGCGTTACATGGGGATCACCCTCGAGCTTCTCGACCGTTTCCTGATCAGCAAGAAGGATTGTTCCGTTGGATGCCGACAGCTTCTGGGGGCGAAAGAAGCACTCCGCCGCGCGCAGGACATAGGGGTCCGTCTCATCGTGCAGTGCGTTACGCAGGATGAGCTGCGTCAATTGATTGATGAACAGCGGCGGTGTTGAGCCCGCGCCGCCTCGCACGAGCCGCAGATAGGCTGCCTCCAGAGTCGGACTTGCCAGCAGCAGATCGCGAAACGCCATCAGCAGCGTCCAGTTCTCGCGCGCATCGGGATCCTTCAGGCCGGCCAGTTCAGCATGCGTGACGGTGCGCCGAGGATCCGCCATCAGCTTTGTGTGCAGCGCACGTTCAGCCGCACACGCATCGAGCGGCGGCATGACTTCGGGACGCGCCAGATAGGCCTTGAGAAAATCATCCGACACGACGAGGCCACCGCCCATATCGACATCGAGCAGATGATGGCCTGAGGAAACCCAGAATTCCTTCATGTCCGCTTCCTCAAGAGCCCTGCAAGATCGACCTGCTCTTCGGGCATGGAGTCATCTTCTTCTGCAACAAAGGAAAAGGCACGGACCTGCGACACGGGCTTGCCCGGCATCAGGGTGCGGAAGGTTTCGCGCACGCGCCCATCGCTTTCAAGCGTTCTGTGAAGCGCAATGATGGTTTGCGCGGGATGGTCTGCAAGACTTGCGGCAAAAGCGATCTCCTCGCGCGCGGCCGGCAGGGCCGTTTCCCGGTCAGGCGCGCCATGATGAGTGACAAGCCCGTCGGCAAGCGCCTGCGTTGCGGCCTCGACGTCTGCCTCGCTGGCTTCCTGAACGACGGCGAGTGTGGACCACCCCATGCTCGACACACCAAGCCATCCGGACCGGAATGCCGAGCGCTGCTTGCCGATAAAGGCTGCCGGATTTTCATCCCAGAACATGAAGCTGCCGACCACAGCCCACTCGCCGGGTTGTGCGGCAGACTCAAAGACAAAGCTGTCCGAAGGGTCGAGCCGAATCGTGCGCAGCAACTTCACAGCAGGGGCGCTCCTGTCTCGCGGTCCATCCATACCGGCGGCGCGCTGATCGCATCAATGAAGCTGCGACGTGTGGCCGCGCCTGTGGCGCCCGCACCATGCACCAGAAGATCACCATTCGCGTCAATGCCGCGCCGGGTGCCCTTCTCCTCGGCAAGCCTTGCAAGATAGTTCTGACCGATGGGTTTGAAACCGCGCTCGGACCAGCTGTCGATCGAAACCATGAGATGGCGTGAAAAACTCCCGATCAGCGCGTTGGCGTCAAGCACCTCGAAGCCTTCGGCCTCAAGCGCAGTCCCCATGGACCAGCCACCGGATTCGCCTTCGGAAACCACAACCGTGCGGATCATGCCGCCAAAGACCAGCCATTCCGGCGGCTGGTCCTCAGGCGCGTTATCCGGCCAGGCCAGCTGGCCTCCACCGATGATCGCGCCATCAAAGACGAGGGTTGAAGGCCAGTCGAAGCTAACCGGGCGCTCGGGCGGGGCTGCGGCGGAGATCGTGTCGGCCATGGCGTTCATGCAGGCATAGAATGCCCGGCGCGCCGTTGCCAACGGCTCCTCTGGCTCAAGGACCACCGCGAACTCGGCAAGATCATAGCGGCTGGTCACAACGAGCGAGCCAGCCCCTTCCGCAGAAGCGATATTGCGGGCATGCTGGAACGCATTCCCGACCTCGCGCAGCATGTGCAACGTGTATGGCGGCGGCAGATCCAGCTTCCGCTCCGGGCTCCAAAGGCGCATGGGGGTCTCCCGACCGGTCAGGACTTTTTGATTCGACGCTTTTCTAAACGTCGCTTCGATTTATTTTATGCTTCATATAATTTGAAGCGACGCGGCGCAAAGGTCGGTCACAGGAGTTAACATGTCAGGACGTTCCGGTACCACCGTCATCTGCTCATGCGAAGATACCATGAGCCTTGACCCGGTGGCACTCGCCAGAGGCCTGAAGGGCAGCGATATCAGAACCGCCCGCCATCTTTGCAGGACGCAGATTGCCGAATTCGAGGCGCTTGCCACTGCCGGGCAGCCGCTGACCATTGCCTGCACGCAGGAAGCGCTGCTGTTTGAGGATATTCTCGAGGAGCGCGGTCTTGTCGGCCTCGCGACCTATATCAATGTCCGGGAAACGGCCGGCTGGAGCAGCGAAGGCGCCCGGTCAGGC
Source organism: Hyphomicrobiales bacterium (assembly GCA_027487195.1). Lineage (GTDB taxonomy): Bacteria > Pseudomonadota > Alphaproteobacteria > Rhizobiales > UBA4765 > JAIYEB01. Next base: position 9,761 of record JAIYEB010000358.1, read on the forward strand.
CCGAAGATGGCGGCACTGCTGGCAAGTGCAGCAGAAACGCGACCGGACGTACGGGTGCACACGCTCGAAAGCTCCGGCGTTCTGCTGATCGTCGGGCGCGACCAGACTGCGATTGAGGCTGGCGCGGCACTGGCGGAAACCATGGACGTCACCGTCCTCCTCAAACCCGGCGCCGACGTCATGCCCCCGCGCACCACGCAATTTCCGGTGCGCCAGGGGCGGATTTCAACAGCAAAGGGACATCTCGGGGCATTTGAACTCACCATCGACGCCTATGCCGAACATGAGGTGTCCTCGCGCGGGAAGCTGCGTTTCGGGGCTGCACGATCCGGCCTCACCTCGACGCCGGATGTGTTGCTTGATCTGACAGGCGATCAGGCCCTGTTTCCGGGGCATGATCTTCGACCCGGCTATGTCAGGGCTGACCCCGGAGACCCCGTGTCGGTCCAGCGCGCGATCGCGGCTGCCGGAGCGCTTATCGGCACATTCGACAAGCCCATCTTTGTCCACATGCGCGAGAGCCTGTGTGCACACTCGCGCTCGAAAAAGACCGGCTGCACGCGTTGCCTCGATCTTTGCCCGGCTGGCGCGATTTCGCCGGCAGGGGATCATGTTCTTGTGGATCCCGCGATCTGCGCCGGCTGCGGACAGTGCGCGGCAGCCTGCCCGACCGGGGCGATTGAATATGCGATTCCCCATGCCGATGCCGGGATGCGGCGTTTGCGCACCATGGTTTCAGCCTATCGCGAGGCAGGCGGGGTTACGCCTGTGTTCATGATCCATGACGGCGAGCATGGCGAAGAACTCATTGATGCGGCCGCGCGTTTTGGCGATGGGCTGCCGGCCAACGTCATCCCGTTCCGCGTCAATGAAGTCACGCAGATTGGTCTGGAGTGGCTGGCCGCCGCCTTTGCCCATGGTGCTTCAGGCGTCTTCTTCTTGACCCGCCACAAGCCAAAGCACGACATTGCGGGCCTTCAGCGCACTGTGGACATGGCAAACAAAACGCTGAGTGCTCTTGTTTATGGTGTCGAGGCTGTTCGCATCCTCGCGACAGACGATCCAGATCACCTCGCTTCTGCGACCCGCGAGCGATTTGCAACCACGATGACTGCAGCCCCGTCCATGTTCAGCGTGACGGGAACCAAGCGCAGTGTCCTCGGGCTCGCCATGCGCGAGCTGCACAGGGCTGCACCTCAGCCCGTTGAAACCGTGGCGCTGCCCCAGGGCTCTGTTTTCGGCCGGGTCAATATCGAGACCGAGGGCTGTACGCTGTGCCATGCCTGTGTGGCGGCTTGCCCGACGGGTGCTCTCAAGGACGACGCCAATCAGCCGCTTTTGTCATTCAAGGAAGATGCTTGCGTCCAGTGCGGTCTGTGCGCCGCGACCTGCCCGGAGAAGGTGATCAGCCTCGAACCACGCATCCATTTCCCGGCCTTCAACGCGCCTGCGGAGATCGTGAAGCGCGAAGAACCATTCCATTGCATTGCCTGTCAGAAGCCGTTCGGCACGCGCAGCACCATCGAGCGTGTGATCAGCAAGCTTGAGGGCAAGCACTGGATGTTCCAGGGCGAGGGCCAAAAGCGGATTGATGTTATTCGCATGTGCGATGTCTGCCGTGTTGAAGCTGTGACAAACGAGGGGTTTGACCCTCACAGCCCGCTGGCGCGGCCCTTGACCAAGACCAGTGATGATTATCTGCGCGAGCGCGAAGCCTATCTCGCTGACCGTGCCCGTCTCGAACGCGGCGAGGATATCTGATGTCGCTTTATACCGCCCACGTTGACCGTTTTGCAGCCGACCGCCTTCCACCACCTGAGGCGCAGCCGACATTCTTGTTCAACAGACCCGAATTGATCTACCCGGAACGGCTCAATGCGTCCGTAGAGCTTGTTGATCGCCATGTCCTGGCTGGGCGTGGCGACAGCATAGCAATGCTGGATGGCGATGGCGTTCAATGGACCTACCGCGACCTGCTCAACACCATGAACCGGATCGCCCGTGTCCTGACAGACCGGCATGGGCTTGTCCCTGGCAATCGCGTGCTGGTTCGCGCGTCGAACTCGCCCTATGCGGCAGCGATCATCCTTGCGATCATGCGAGCCGGCGGGATTGTTGTCGCGACCATGCCGCTGTTGCGCGCCAAGGAGCTCGTGACGATCTGCGAGAAGGCCGAAATCAACCTGGCCATCTGCGATCAGCGTCTGATTGACGAAATGGAGAAGTGCAAGGCGATTTCCAGCCGCCCGGCGACGGTTCTCGGCTTCGGCACAGGAACAAAATTCAGCGCAGATGTCGCCAGCGCACCGGACCGCTTCGAGGCCGTTGATACCTCGCGCGATGACATCTGTCTGTTTGGCTTCACGTCCGGCACAACGGGCGTGCCCAAATGCACCATGCACGCCCACCGCGACATTCTCGCGGTCTGCGACGCTTATGGCCGCAACATCCTCAGGGCCGCGTCTGACGATATCTTTGCTGGCTCCCCGCCCTTTGCCTTCACGTTCGGTCTCGGGGGCCTGGTCCTATTCCCGCTGCGCATTGGCGCAACGGCCCTGCTGCTTGAAAAGGCTGGACCGGCAGATCTCATGGCAGCCATCGCAAGACACCGCGTGTCTGTGATCTTCACGGCGCCGACAGCCTATCGGGCCATGCTGGCGGATGCGGCAAGCGCTGATCTGTCTTCGCTCAGGATCTGCGTTTCAGCCGGCGAAGCGCTGCCGCTCGCAACCTTCCAGGCCTGGAAAGCCGCCACGGGCCTTGAACTGCTCGATGGCATCGGCGCGACAGAAATGTTGCATATCTTCATCGCGGCACCGAAGGGCAAGCTCAAGCCCGGCGCGACCGGTCTGCCGGTCCCGGGTTATGAGGCCAAGGTCATCGGGCCGAATGGCGAGGATTTGCCGCCGCATACGCCGGGTCGTCTGGCTGTGCGGGGGCCGACCGGCTGTCGCTATCTCGACGATCCGCGCCAGGCTACCTATGTCCAGAATGGCTGGAACATCACCGGCGACACCTACATGGTCGATGGTGAAGGTTACTTCTGGTATCAGGCGCGTTCGGACGACATGATTGTGTCTTCTGGATACAACATCGCCGGCCCAGAGGTTGAAAGCGCCCTTTTGACCCATCCAGCCGTTGCGGAATGCGGCGTTGTTGGCGCTGCGGACGCTGAACGTGGCACCGTCGTGCGCGCCTATATCGTTCTGGCGCCAGGGTTCTCACCGGATCAAAGCCTCGTCGAGACCTTGCAAACCTTCGTCAAGAACGAGATTGCGCCTTACAAGTATCCACGTTCAATCAAGTTCGTCGACAAGCTGCCTCGCACGCCAACCGGCAAACTTCAGCGCTTTGAGTTGCGCGAGATGGCCCAACAGGGCTGAGGAGATCGTCATGACGCTGAAGCTGCCAGAGGCCCTGATGGATGGGCCAGTTGCACTCCAACCCCAGGGCTGGAAGGAGCCGAAGGGCTATTCCAACGGCATGATGGCGGAGGGGCGGCTGCTTATGACCGGAGGCGTGGTTGGCTGGGACAAGGATGAGCGGTTTGCCGAGGGCTTCGTGCCGCAGGTGGCCCAGACCCTGCTGAATATCCGCGACATTCTGGCGGTTGGCGGTGCGGAACCGCGCCATCTCATTCGGTTGACTTGGTATGTGACCAGCATCGAGACCTATCTTGCCGAGCTGAAGGGTGTCGGCCGGGTCTACCGGGAGGTTCTTGGCCGGAACTTTCCAGCCATGGCACTGGTTCAGGTCGTCAGGCTGGTTGAGCCAAAGGCGCTTGTCGAAATCGAGGCGACCGCTGTCATCAAGATCTGAGCATCAGTTCCGGCGCATGTGGGCTGAAAACGCGCCAATTTCCACGTCAACGCTCATGGCCTCGAGCTGACGCGCAACCGCCGCCTCGCCACGCAGGGCGACAAGCTCACGCAACGCGCACGACATGGCCTCCTCGGCCATCCGCTCGGGATCAATTCCGGACTGGACAGCTTCCACGAATGCCTCGGTCACAAGGTCACGGGCGGCGTGACGTTGATCCTCGGACTCATATCTTTCAAAAACAATCGGCGTCATGACTGGCATTGAGCTTTCTCTTCCACGCTCAAAACCTAACAGTCCCGGACGCCGACGTCCCGACTTGTCTTTCGTAGAGGTTAATTCGAGAAGCGCGCCACAAGGTCGCGAATGAGTACGGTTCCCTCCTCGCGATACCTGTCACTGGCGAGGCGCGCATTGGGCGTACATGTGCGGTGGACGTCCCTGAGACCCGTCAGACCGCGGTTGAAGGCGGCAACGAGGCGATCTCGGCGCCCGGGCGTTGGCTGCTCGGCCTCAAGGAGTGCCTGCATTTCACCGCGCCAGACCTGTGCGTCCGCCGGTTGGCACAGCGGCGCGAGGTGATGCAACGCACCCAGAACCTCAGCGAGGCGCTCCAATCGCGGGTGATACACCGGATCTATGTCCGGCACCGGTGGGGTTGCCGGTTGAGCCGGAGCTGCCGGAGCGGGCGCGGGTGCGCGGCCCTGAGACAGAGCCGCAGGTCCGGAGAGTGCAAGAACCAGAATGCAAATCATCAACCGCATCAGCGGACGGTGGCGGAGACTTCGGGCGGGCGCAAGACCCGCTCGGCAGCAAACGCTAACGCCCACAGCGCCAACATGATGACAAGGCTTGCAACCACATCCGAGAACCAATGCGCGCCAAAGACTATTCTGAGCCCGGAAATCACGACGCAGTACAGCGACGCCGCAATGAC
>JAIYEB010000281.1 GCA_027487195.1 Hyphomicrobiales bacterium
AAGTGCTCGGGATGGATGCCCTTTCGGGCGCGGGAGATGTGCGGCCCTTCGAGGTGAAAGCCCACAATCCCTGATATCTCCAAAGCGGATTTGGCAATGGATAAAAGCGCTTCCGTCTTTTTCCTCGCATCCGTAATGAGCGTCGGCAGGAGCCTCGTGGTTCCACCGGGCACACGGTGTGCGGTTGCAATGGCGCGGATCGTTTCCAAGGAGGGATCATCGTTGAGCAAACGATCACCGCCACCGTTGATTTGCAGATCAATGAAACCCGGTGACAGGATTTCGTCCGGCTCAAGCCTGACGTCGTGTGCGCCGATGCCTGCCTCAACCGCGAGGATCCGGGTGCCGGCGACCGTCACGGTGGTTGGCCCGCGCACAACCCGTCCGTCAAAGACGCGATTGGCGGCAATGCGGCGTTGCGGCCCGGAGGTTGCAGCTTTCGCCGCAGGCTGATCCTGTGTCCAACGCTCTGAGGTCGTTTGAGGTACGCTTGTCATCGATACCAGTTTAAGACCATCTTGTGCGGAGAGGAAAGGCTCGACATGGACAGGCTACGCATCATTGGCGGTCGACGCCTTGAAGGATCCGTGCGCATCGCTGGCGCCAAGAACGCTGCGTTGCCAGTCCTGGCCGCATGCCTGCTGTCGCCAGAGCCGGTCACACTGACGAACATTCCGCGCGTCAGCGATGTCGAGACCATGCTTGGCGTGTTGCGGACGTACGGCGTCAGGATCGAGCGGCCACGTCCGGATATGCTCGTGATCAATGCCGCAGACCTCGCTGCGCTTGATACGCCCTGGGATGTGGTTCGAAAGATGCGCGCGACCGTCCTCGTGCTCGGGCCGTTGTTGGCGCGCTTTGGCAAAGCCCGGGTGTCGCTTCCGGGCGGATGCGCGATTGGCGCGCGCCCGGTCGACCTGCATCTCAAGGCGCTGAGCGCGCTTGGTGCCTCGATACGGGTCGAAGGCGGCACGATCATAGCCGATGCGCCCGAAGGTTTGAGGGGAGGCCGGATCGTTTTTGGCTCGCCCTCCGTTGGTGCAACGGAGACAGCCCTCATGGCTGCAACCCTGGCGCATGGCGAGACAGAAATCATCAATCCAGCCCGCGAACCTGAGATTATTGATCTCGTCGAGTGCCTTCAGGCCATGGGCGCTGATATTGAAGGCGCGGGAACCCATCGTCTGGTGGTCCGTGGCCCAACCCGCTTTCGCGCAGCAAGCCACGAGGTTTTGCCAGACCGCATCGAGGCTGGAACCTACGCCATTGCAGCCGCAATTACCGGCGGCTTTCTGGAGCTCACCGGCGCACGGCTTGAACACATCGCAAGCGTTGCCGAGGCGCTGGAGCGGGCAGGGGCGCGGGTATGGCCTGGCGACCGGGGGTTGATCGTCCAGGGGGACGGGCGCGCAAAGGCAGTCGACATTACAACAGAACCCTATCCCGGCTTTCCGACCGACCTTCAGGCGCAGTTCATGGCCTTGATGGCCGTTGCCGACGGGGCCTCGGTTTTGCGCGAGACGGTTTTTGAAAACCGGTTCATGCATGTCCCCGAACTGGTTCGGCTTGGTGCGGATGTGCGGCTGCAGGGGACAACCGCGTTTGTGCGCGGCGTGCCAGCGCTCAAAGGTGCCCAGGTCATGGCAACAGATCTGCGCGCTTCGGTGTCTTTGGTGCTCGCTGGCCTGGTTGCGGAGGGCGAGACCATCGTCAATCGCGTCTATCATCTCGACCGCGGGTATGAGGAGATCGACGTGAAGCTGCGCCGCTGTGGCGCCGACATCGAGCGGATCGCAGGCTAGCGCGATGGATGACCTTTTTCTGATGGGTGTTGATGGGGGCGGCACAGGCTGCCGCGCGCGCCTTGAGACGAGGGACGGGACGATCCTTGGCCAAGGCCTGTCCGGACCGGCGACAACGCGTCTTGGCATCGAGGCTGCATGGGCATCGATCCGCACGGCATGCGACAGGGCGTGCGAAGAGGCGGGCCTCAAGCCGGAAGCCTATGGCAGGATAATTGTCGGCATCGGGCTTGCCGGCGTTGGCCGGAAGGGGTCCATCGAAGCGCTGGAAGCCATTGAAAAGCCCTACCGCGCGGTTGCCTTCATCTCCGATGCCATCGCGGCCTGTCGTGGTGCTCATTCCGGCAGCGACGGGGCGATCGTCATCGCCGGAACCGGCTCGATTGGTATTGGCGAGGTTGACGGCACGACACTCAGGGTCGGCGGCTATGGCTTTCCGGTGTCAGACGAGGGCAGCGGTGCAGACCTCGGGCTGCAAGCCATCAAGCTCGCACTGCGCGCGCAGGATGGACGGGTCGAACGCACGGCGTTGCTGGAAGAGGTCCTGCGCCGGTTCGGCGAGGACCCCTTCGAGATTGTCGCCTGGATGGATCGCGCGAGCGCAACCGACTACGCAACGTTTGCGCCAATGGTTGTGCGCCATGCAGACAATGGCGACAGGGCTGCGCGCGGAATTGTGCAGGACGCGGCTGGCCAGATCGATGCGCTTGTGCGCGCGCTGTTTGACCGTGGCGCTCCAAGGGTTGCGCTGCTCGGGGGGCTTTCGAGCGCAATCCTGCCCTGGCTCTCACCGGATGTGCGCCGGCGGCTGAAACCTGCTGACGCGGACGCGACCGCCGGTGCGATTGTCACGGCGCGTCGAATTGCCGGCACGACCTGATAATCTGGCCTTGGCAGTCCCACGCATTGCCAGCGACACTTCAACTGGTATTGTCGACCTCGTGACTGGACTTTGAGTGGTCTGATACGGGGTACCATGGCAACGGAAGATGTCGATCCACGCTTCACTGATCTCGATGCCTGGCCGTTTCCAAGCGCAATTGAAGCGATGTGGGATGGTCAGATGGCAGCTGTTGCAGCTGTCAGGCCTGCCTTGCCACTCATTGCGGCTGCGGCCGAGGCGGGGGCTGAACAGCTGCGTTCCGGCGGGCGGATCGTCTATGTTGGCGCGGGAACATCGGGCCGCGTCGCCGTCCAGGATGGAACAGAACTGCCACCGACGTTTGATTGGCCGCGCGAACGGCTGATCTATGTGCTTGCCGGTGGCGACAAAGCCATGCTCGCTTCGGTCGAAGGCGCTGAAGATGACGCGGTCGATGCAGTCCACCGCATGGAGGCTGCCCACATTGCGGCCAACGATGTGGTGATTGGCGTCGCTGCCAGCGGCACCACGCCCTTTACCGTCGCCGCGCTCGACTTCGCGACGCGGGCTGGCGCGCTGACGATTGGAATCTCGAACAATGCCGGCGCGCCTCTGTTGGCCGCAGCGCGCCATCCCCTATTGGTTGAGACCGGCTCGGAACTCATTGCCGGTTCGACCCGCATGAAGGCTGGCACCACCCAGAAGATCGTCCTCAACCTGATATCGACCGGCATGATGCTGCGGCTTGGCAAGGTGTATCGCGGCATGATGGTCAACATGCATGCCTCGAACCTGAAACTGCGAAAGCGCGCGAGCCAGATGGTTGCCCGTATCGCTGGCTGCGATGTGGATGAGGCAGCGAAGGCGCTCGAAGAAGCGGACTGGGATATCAAATCCGCGACCTTGCTCGTCCTTGGCTTTGGCAAAGGCGATGCCCAGGCGCTTCTGGAGCGTGCGGGCGGGAACCTGCGCAACGCTCTGGCTGATGCCGCAGTCGAAGGGTCCTGACATGCTGCGGCTTGAGCGCACTGAAATCAACGAGGCCAGCCCGACCCCGCTTTATCGCCAACTCGCGGAAGCGATTCGCACGCGCATCCGGCTTGGCGACATCAAGACCGGCGACGCGTTGCCTTCTGAGCGTGAGCTCTCCGATGCTGCGCGCATCTCGCGGGTAACGGTGCGCCGCGCCATTGAGACTTTGCTGGATGAAGGGCTTTTGTCGCGAAAGCACGGTTCCGGCACCTATGTTGCGCCGCGCATCGAGCAGCAGGCAGGGTTGCTGTCGGGCTTTTCCTCCGACATGGGAAACCGTGGTTTGCGCCCTGGCTCTGTATGGATCGAGCGCGGCGCAGGAAACCCGACACCGGAAGAGGCCATGACCCTTGGCCTTGGCATTGATGAGTTCGTGTTACGATTTGCCCGGGTTAGAACCGCTGACGGTGAACCGCTTGCGATTGAGCGCGCCGTCGTGCCGGCCAGGTTTCTGGAAAGCCCCGATGCTGTCGGCACTTCGCTCTATGCAGCCCTTGAGGCACAGGGGCATCGGCCGGTTCGCGGTTTGCAGCGCATCCAGGCCGGTCTGGCAACACAAGAAGAAGCCCGGCTCCTGAGCGTTGTCCCGCACGCGGCCGTGTTGCGCATTGAGCGTCGTTCGTTCCTTGCGGACGGCTCACCCATCGAGTTCACCCGATCAGCCTACCGGGGTGATCGCTATGACTTTGTCACCGAGGTGCGCGAACCGCGCACGCCGGATACATCGCGGTGACCAAGACAGACCTGAAGCCAAGCCTGATGGCGCTGGAGACTGCTGAAGCTCCATCGGCTGTCCAGAGCCTTCTTGATGCAAGACCGGCCTTCACCGAGATTGTACGCTCAATTGATGCGGCAAGTCTGCCGCTCGTCGTTTTGTGCGGGCGGGGCAGTTCCGGCCATGTCGGCGTTTATCTGCGCTACCTCTTCGAGATCTACGCAGGTGTTCCGGTCTCGGTCACAGCGCCATCGGTTGTGACGGCCCTAGGCGGCGCGCCAAGGCTCAAGGGCGCCCTGTTCATTGTCGTCTCGCAATCGGGCGCAAGCCCGGATCTGGTGGCTGCAACGCATGCGGCGCGTGGTGCGGGCGCAACAACGCTTGCACT
>JAIYEB010000151.1 GCA_027487195.1 Hyphomicrobiales bacterium
GCAATCACCATGGGCAACGTCGCTGCCAACAAGGCGGCCGGCAACGCAGCGCTGGTGGTCGCGCTCGCAGCGATCACCATCAGCGTCGCGATAAACGACAGAATGCTGACGCCGACATGGGGATTGACAACGGGCAGCACCAAAAACGATGCCCATGAGATGCCCTGAAACAGATCAAGCACAACAAACCGTCGAGACCAGGTCCGTGTGTTCACATCTCCATCGGGTGACTTCACCAGCTTTCGGCACAAGAACAGCATGCCGGCGTGAACGCAAAGCACAACCGTCAGCCATAGAATGATGCGCACGACGTCGAGCCAGAGCGCACCTGCCGCCGCAAGCGCAAAGGCAATCACAGGCACAAAAGCGGCTGACGAAAGCCGCAACTCGGCAAAACCAAGCAGAAGGGCCCGGTCGAACTGTGGGCGTGTCCCGGTGTCGGAGGTCAGCCGGTCGCGTATGTCCTTGACGCGCGAACCCGTAGCCCGGCGCTGACTATCTGTCGGCATCCCGGCGGCGAGGCGGCCGTAGTCGTTACTCGAACTGTCAGACATGAACCGTGCACACAAACGCGACAGCGCACAGTGCACCGCAAGTGGTTAATGTCGCGTAGGGTCATATGGTTATCGGCGCGCTAACGCCGCTTCGAATGCCCGGCAAGCTTCAGTGTCTGCATGATCGAGGACTCGAGGAATTGGCCCCCATTCATGTCACGCACCGTGGCTATCGACGCAGCAATGGCTTCCGGCGACAACTCATCCTCACCCAGCGCCAAACCTTTGGCCTCAAGCACACGAACTTCTGCAAAGACGCCGGCTCCGGCCGAAAGCACCATGCCTGTCGGGGCGGTTTCGCTGGCGAGATACAGAACCCCGGGCGTGACAAGCTCCGGCGCGAACTCCTTCGCATCGGACACGGGCAGAAGACCAAGCGTCATGCTTGTCAGCGCTACGGGAGCCAGCGCATTGACCTTGATGCCGGCCTTTTCACCTTCGATAGCCAAAGTGCGCGTCAGCCCGACCAGCGCCATCTTCGCTGCGGCGTAATTGGCCTGCCCGAAATTGCCATAAAGGCCAGAGCCTGAGGACGTGAAAATGATCCGTCCATGGCCGCGCTCGCGCATGTGCGGCCAAACCGCCTTCGCCGCAGCGTAGGCCCCGCCGAGATGGACATCGATCACGAGGTCCCATTCGCTGTCCTGCATCTTGGCGAAGCTCTTGTCGCGCAGCACGCCGGCATTGGCCACGATGATGTCGATAGCGCCACGCGCCGCAACCACCCTGTCCACGAGCCTCGCCATCCCGACCCTGTCGGTAGCGTTCGTGGTATCCGCCTCCGCAACGCCACCGGCAGCGGAGATGTCAACAGCCACACTCTCGGCTGCATCCCGCGACAGGTCATTGACGATGACGTGCGCGCCTCTGGCGGCAAAACCCAGGGCATGCGCACGACCAAGCCCGGCGCCGGCACCGGTCACAATCACTGACTTGCCATCAAAGCGAATGCTCATGCGATCAAGGCTCCCGGTTCAGGCCTGGCCGATGGTCTGATCGCGCTCCCATAGGCCATGTCAAAGACAAATGGGAGCCTGGCTGCACACACCGCGAAAGGACAGGACCTCCGGCGCAGGAGGTCGGCTCACGGCAAAGGGTCAAGGTCCATCACCTTGCGCGCGCCTGATCCGAAAGCTGCTCCAGCAAGGTCAGAAGCGCCTGGGCATCTTCTGCAGACAGTCGCGCCACAGTCTCAGCCATGAGATTGGCGAGCCTTGTGTGAACAGGTGTCAGTCCGGCCGTATCGACGCTCACGCGTGGATTGGACAGGTCCGCCAACCTCTGCAGCTCCTCGGCATCATCCCAGATGATGTTGAAATACTGCAGCGTGCGCTGAACCAGATGAAACGGTGGTGGTCCGCGCCGGCCATGTTCAAGGGCAGACAGGTAGGATGCGCTGACGCCCAGCGCACTTGCCATGGTCTTCATGCTGACCTTGCGCTCGGCTCTGAGCGAGCGGAGCTTTTGGCCAAAAGGTGTCATGTCACCGACTTCCTGCGCCGAATATGCACATAGTGCGCACCATCGCCACCATGGCTCAGATGAGCAACCGCGAGCGAGACAACCAACGGTCGAAACTCGGCAGAACCAAGCCATTGGGGCACAGCGCGGCGCAAAACACCACGTTCTTCAGCGCCGGCACGTCCGCCTTTTCCGGTGATCACCAGAACAACCCGCGCCCCACGGGCCTGCGCATCGCTCAAGAAGGCCATCAGCGCGCGGTGCGCCTCTTCCTGGCGAAAGCCGTGCAGATCAATCCGCGAGACGGGCTCCTCTGTGCCGCGCTTCAGCTTGCGCGACAGGGACGTATCAAAAGGAACAGGCGGTTTGGGTGTCTTGACCTGGGCCCGCGGCGGCAGTGCTTCCGGAGATGGGTTCTTTGGCCGAAGCGGCTCAGCCCTTGGCGAAAGCTCGACCGGCGGTTCGGAAAGTGGAGAGGACGCGAGCGGGCGACGCTCGGCACGAAGCGGGGTCACGGTGTGGCGCACCGCATCCCAAAGCTCCTTGTCTTCCTGAGTCAGAACGCGCTTCTTGCGGCTCACGAGACCGGCTCCAGCACATGAAAGCCAACCCTGTGGCGGGTGCGGCCTGCCAGGGCCTCGGCCTCCAGCCCATGCCCCCAGAACAGATCAACGCGCCCGGCACCCACAATGGCGCTGCCCGTGTCCTGAGCCACGCACAACTGCGCGAAAACCTGGTCCTGCCCGCGGGATGGCCGCTCGCCGCTAAGCCAGATCAATGTGCCGTAGCTGTACATCGTCCGGTCAATGGCAACGGAGCGTTGAGGCGTCAGCGCCAACCCCTGAGCACCGATCGGGCCGCCCTCCGTCTCCAGAACCGGACGCGGGTTGAAGAACACGTAGGAACGATTGAGCCGCATGGTGCGCCGGGCAAGATCCGGATCAGCGGCAAACACCCGACGGATCGCCTCGAGATCAACGTCCGATGCAGCCAGAACGCCAGCCTCCACCAGCGCCTTTCCAACCGACGTATAGGGTTTGCCGTTGCGACCGGCATAGATCAGTCGCATGGCGGCTCCACCGCCCAGATCAAGCCGCGCTGAACCCTGGACCTGTATCAAAAACGGCTCAAGCGGGTCGCGAAACCAGACAAAAGGC
>JAIYEB010000384.1 GCA_027487195.1 Hyphomicrobiales bacterium
CGCATCCATCAGGTCGAGAAGCTCTCGGCCATGGGCTCGCTCCTCGCCGGGGTCGCGCACGAGTTGAACAATCCGCTCGCGATCCTGGTCGCGCAGTCGACCCTCCTCAAGGAAAAGGCTGAGACGGACGACGTCCGCAAGCGTGCGGAGCGAATTCACGCCGCTGCCGAGCGTTCCGGGCGCATCGTCAAGAGCTTCCTGGCCCTTGCTCGCGAGAGCGCACCCACGCGCGAGATGATTCGCCTCGATGTGCTCGTCGAGGCAACGCTGGAAATGCTCGCCTATGGCTTGCGAACCTCGGGAATTGAGGTGGAGCGCGCGTTCGACGCGGACATGCCTCCTTCAAGCATCGATCCCGACATGATCCGTCAGGTGATCGCGAACCTCGTCCTGAACGCCCAGCAGGCGCTCGTTGGAATTGAACCTCCGCGCCGCATCGCTGTCCGCATTACAGGGGCCGGCGATCACGTGGTCATGGAGGTCGAAGACAACGGGCCCGGCGTGTCGGCTGACGCGGCACCGCGCGTGTTCGACCCCTTCTTCACGACCAAATCCGTCGGAGTCGGAACCGGAATCGGGCTCGCAATCTGCAAGGACATCGTCCAGGCACACGAGGGCACGCTCGAGCTCATCCAGCGTCCCGGTCGCGGTGCCTTGTTCCGCGTCACGCTGCCCCACGGTCATGCAACGCACGCGCGTCCGGAGCCCGGCGGTTCACTGCGCGTTTCGTCCGACCGAATTCTCATCGTCGACGATGAGATCGACGTTGGGCAAAGCCTGGCCGATGTTCTGGACATGCTCGGCCACAGCGCGCTCGTTCTCACGTCCGCCCACGAAGGGCTCGAGCGCGCCGCGCGCGAACCGTTTGACCGCGTCTTTGTCGATCTGCGTATGCCAGAGATGAGCGGCCACGCGTTCATAGACCGGCTCCGGGAAGTCGCGCCCGGGCTCGCGGCCCGGGCCGTCCTCGTCACCGGCGATACGGTGCGCGGTCCGGCCCTCCTTCTCGGTGGCCGGACCGATGTTTATCTGATGGAAAAGCCCTTCACGATCGAGTCGGTCAGGAGCGCGCTCGAGGCGAAGGACTGACGGCTCAGAACGCCTTGGTCAGAGCAAGCACCGCGCCGATCGCGAGCAGTAGACCGACGACGGGAATGGACCACGTCAAGCCGAGCCCGGTCTCGAGGCAGCAATCCTCCGGGTTTGCCGGATCGTAGAGCACGCGCACCTTGGCGCCGGCCGGGTATCGCTCGGCAATCGCCTGCGCCCATTTCTCACTGCCGCCGACCCGCGTCCCGCGCCGCAGATTCCGGCTGACATACTCGCGCCCTGCGACCGTGAATGTGTAGTCAATCGTCGGTGTCCATGACGAAACAATCTCCGTTGGTGCCAGAACGCGACGCCGACGGATACCGCCGTCGAAGGCCTCGATCACGCTCGACACGATCCGCCCCTCGACGGACGGCCAGTTCGCAATTGCGCGATTGTCGCGCCAGAGGCGGGCGAACACTGAGAGAAGGATGAACGCGCCGAGCGCGAGCAAACCAGCGCCCCAAGCCCACTTGTTGGGAGTGTGGTTCCGCAGCAGCGCGTCGCCGTTGGTCACGAACCACATCACGGGCAGCGCGATTGCGGCGAACACCACGAACAGCCAGGCGAGCCCGATGATCGTCTTGCGCCCTTCGTCGGCCTCGAGTTCGAGCACGGCGCGCATCGGATTCTCGGTATCGTGATAGATGGTGACGCTCGCGCCCACCGGGTAGCGGGCAAGAAGCCCAGCGACCTCTTCCGCCGCGATCTGTTCGGCGACGCCGATGCGGTTACCCGTGAAGGTCTGAGGTTGGCCCGATGCGTCAACGAGCGTGTATTCGTAGGCGATGTCCGCGATCTTGCGATCCTCGGGCATGCCTTCCAGACGATGGATCGTGCGGTAGCCCTCCTTCGAACGAATGATCTTACCCGGCGCCGGCGACCAGCCGGCGACGGTGCGGGACTCCAGCAACTTCAAACCGGCTGCGAGCGCGATCAAGGCGAAGGCCGCGAGAAAGAACAGGAGAACGAACCGCGAGGGTCTCGAATCAAATGCCGCCGGCAACGGAAAGCCGAGCAGGTCGAAGCCGATCCGCCAGCCCATTGATGGAAGAATCGAGCCGGGCAGGATGACCGCAAACAGCGCAACGACTGCCACGACAGATTTCTGGTTGTCAGCGAGCCAGCGCGTGAGAGGCGAGGCATTGCTGGGTACGGGTTTGCGCATGGCCATGACGATCTCCTTGATCTCAGCCGCAGTCCGCGACAAGCGCGTTGTGAACGAATCCGGCGCCGCGATGCGGCCTGCCGTCGAGGCGCTCGCGGCCGCGCCACCAGCGCACAGTTTCCCAGGCGCCGACGCGTTCGCCTCTGATTTCGACCTCGTCGCCGACGCGCATCCGCGCGACGACGGTTGCCGAGGTTGAGGGCGCAGCGCGCAGGGCGACGAAGCCGTCGGATGTGGCGCGCACTTCGCAGAAAGCGGTCGCGGAGGCGTTGGACGCGAACGCGCCGAGGAGTGCGGCGGCGAGGACGAAGCGGTTCATTTTGTGCTCACGGGTTTCGATGCAAAAAAGCGAGTGGCAAGGAGGGCGCCGATAATGGCGCAGGCGGCCCAGGCGATCGTCGGCGTCCAGAGCACCGCGAAGGCGAGTTCGAAGCTCCGGATATCGTTGATCATCAAACGGGCGAGGCTGCCGATCACCATTGCGACCGGCCAGCCGACGAGCGCGCCGACGGCGCCTCCGGCGAGGGTTGCGAACACCGGGCGTCCGGTCCCGCCGGTTTTGGCCTGGTTCCGACCGCGCCACCTCGCCGCGAGGACCCCCGCGACCAAGCCACCGACGATGGCGAAACCAGGCGCGATGATGAAGGCGAGCGCCATGTGCCCGCCACCATCGCGGTCGACGACACCGATCAGCGACCAGACCAGGACCGTGCCAAACAGGACGATCGCGTAGGTCGCGACCACGCCGGCGACGAAGCCAAGACAGGCGCGGATCAGGAGGTGAGGCATGGGAGCGGTTCCAGCGCGCAGAGGGCTGTCGCGCGGCGGGGCCGGCAGCGGATGACGACCGCCGCCGAACAAACCGCCGTGACGGCGAGAAGGGTTGCTGGAATGAATCCGGACGTCATGATCGCGTGACGCCGGGTTCATTCGACGACGACGACGCGAGTGCCGACCCGGACTCGGGCGTGCAGGTCGATCACGTCATCGTTCATCATGCGGATGCATCCGGAAGACACGGCCTGGCCGATCGTGGCCGGCTCATTTGAACCATGGATGCGCCAGAGGGTGGAGCCAAGATACAAGGCACGAGCCCCAAGAGGGTTGTCGCGACCGCCCGCCATGAAGCGCGGCAAATCGGGACGGCGCGCGAGCATTTGCGCCGGCGGGCGCCAGTCCGGCCACTCAGCTGTGCGCGTGATGGTCTGCGTGCCGGTCCAGGCAAAGCCTTCCCGTCCGATCCCGACCGCGTAGCGCATCGCCTTTCCGTCGTGCATCACGAAGGTCAGGCTCCGTTCCGAGTTATCTATGATGATCGTTCCGGGCGCGTGCTGGCCGGAATACTCGACCATGCGGCGTGTCGAGCCCGCGACCGTGGTCGATGCGGTCCCTGAGAGCAGTGCCAGATCCGCTTGGTGCGTCGCGGCTATGTCGTCGTGCTGCGCGGCCTTCGCTGGCAAACCAACTGTGACTGCCGCGAAGACGACGGCGGCGGCGAGAAGGGCGTTTCGATGGAATTGGGACATGGTCTTGGCTCTCGTGCGAGTGGATGGGGGTGATGGGATTTGAATTCAGCCGGCGCGGCGGTCGATCGGGATGACGCGGGTGGGGCGCGGCCGGGGTTCGCCGGAGAAGCCGCACTCCGGAGGGGCGTAGGGCCAGGCCATGCTGGCGCAGCCATCGGGAACGCGGCGGGTCGTCTCGGAGGTCCGCGAGATCGGAACGCGTGCCTGGTCCTTGGGCCCGACCGTCTGGACGGTTGCGGTGGCCGCTCCGGTGCTGGGCAGCGCCAAGGCGGCGCCGGCGATGGCGAGCGTCAGGGCGGCGAGGGTGGCGGAGATGGTACGGATACGATGCGACATGTTTGCCTCCAAGGTGTGCGGCAAACAACGCCGGCACTCATGGAGGCCTTGATGGACCCCGAGTGTTTCGATCCGCCGACGTCAAAGCGTACGCTGTGTTTCGCCGGGGGCGGCATTGTTTCAGTCGGCTGTGAACAGCCCTATCCGCCGATCACGTGCGGCACGAACCGGGCGCTGTCGCGCGTCACCGGTCCGTTCGTTCATTTCATCCCGTTCAACCTGGACGCAGCGCGCCCATCGAACGGCAGGCGACCTGCGGCAGTGTTTCCAGAAAGATTGGGCATGGCCGGAGACAGCAGGTTGCCCCCAGAGACAGTTCGCCCGCTGTCCTTATCGGGAGGCCATTTACAATTGATTCTATTGAGACTTCTGTTTCTTCTACGCGAGCCAATTGTGGCCCAGTCATTCTCGTCACGCGTGTTGCGGTCCATAATTTTGCTCAAGGCATTGGGGGTGGGTCTGCCGCGCTGGCTCATGGACCGGCCCTGTGATAATCTTCCACTCATGCGTACCGATATCCTTGGGCTTCAAGCATTCGTAAGTATTGCAGAAAGAGGCAGTTTTCATGCCGCTGCCGCGCACTTGAACCTATCCCAGACCGCGCTGAGCCACCGCATTCGCAAGCTTGAAGAATCTCTTGCAACGCAACTTCTGCTGCGCACGACGCGGCAGGTTGCACTGACGCCTGCAGGTTCGGAGCTGCTCCCCAAGGCCCGCAAGATCTTTGAGGATCTTGGCACAGCCATGGGAGACCTGCGCGCGACGGTCACGGCGCGCCAGGAACGGATCGTCTTTGGCTGTCTGCCGACGGTCGCCGTTCATGTGATCCCCGGCGTCCTGTCGGCATTCGCCCGCGACTGGCCTGAAATTGCAGTCCATGTTTTCGATAGTTCCGCGACAGAGATTGCAGAGCGTGTCCAATCCGGGGATGCCATGTTCGGTATCACCATTATGGCGGCCGATCGCTGGAACCTCGAGATGAAGCCGCTTGCCCGCGAGCCGTTTGTGTTGGTCTGCCACAAGGACATGGCGATTGCCTCGGAGCGGGTTCTTAACTGGTCGCAACTGAACGATGTGCCTCTGGTCAGGATCAGCGCGGAGACCGGCAACCGTATCCTGATCGACGATGCGCTTGGCGCGCGGAGCGAGACCTTGCCCTGGCGCTATGAGGTGCAGCGGATCACGACTGCAATCGGCCTTGCCCGCTCAGGCGTGGTGGCTGTGATTGTGCCACAACTCGCCTTTCATGCGACTGAAATGAAAAGTCTTGTTTCCATTCCGCTCCGCGCTCCTGCGATCACCCGCACGCTTGGCGTGATCACACGAAAAGACACGATCCTGAGCGCGCCGGCGCAAACCTTCCTCGATCTCATCAAGGCCTCGCTTGCCAAGCACATTGATACGCAGGTCAATCCGACTCATATATGAGACTCTTGCATGAAATGGTGTAGTTTGATCATTTGATTGCTGAGTGGGGCGAGCCCACGATTTGATATCGTGTGAAAGGTCGAGCGAACGTGCCTGCAAACGTCCAGCACATCAGTTTCATCGGCTTTGGCGAGGTCGGCCAGACCTTCGCTCGCGATCTTTTGCGCCGCGATGACGTATCGGTCTCCGCCTATGACATTCTGGTCGACAGGCCGGCAGGGAGCGCACTCATCAAGCGCGCAGGGGAACTCGGGGTTTTGATCCACACCCTGGGCTCTGAGGCGGTGCGCGGTGCGGATATCGTGATCTCCGCCGTAACAGCCTCGCAATCTGCAGCCGTGGCCAAGGAAGCGCGCGCCTGGCTTCAGCCCGGCCAGATCTTCTTTGATCTGAATTCGGCCTCGCCCACAACGAAGCGCACAGCCCTGGCTGAGGTTGAGGCTGCGGGGGCGCATTATGTCGAAGGGGCCGTGATGGCTCCTGTCTTGAAGCCCGGCCTTGCGGTGCCGATTTTGACTGGCGGGCGCCAAGCCGACGCCTTGTCGGAGCGGCTCAACGCGCTTGGCATGAACCTTACGCCGGTTGCAACCGAGATTGGTCTGGCATCGGCGATGAAGCTTTGCCGGAGCATCATGATCAAGGGCATCGAGGCCTTGATGGTCGATTGCACGGCGGCTTGCGAGCATTGGGGCGTGAAAGATCCGGTGTTTGCAACGCTCGCGGAAACGTTCCCGTCAATTGACTGGCATGCGACCTCGGCAAACATGTGCGAGCGGGTGGCCACCCATGGTGTGCGCCGCGCCGCTGAAATGCATGAAGCTGCGGAAATGCTGGCCGATATGGGGCTCAACCCTGACCTGGCCGCCGCAGTGGCCAACGCTCAGCTGCGCGGTGCGCGCAAGGCGGGTGACGCGTCATGAAGCGGCTTACCTCAGGGCTTACGCGCCGCGGCTTGATTGGCGGACTGATTGCAAGCCCTGCGATTGCTCAGGCTCAGACGGCGTGGCCCTCGCGCACCGTGCGCATCATTGTCCCCTTTACGCCGGGCGGGAGCACGGACCTTCTTGCGCGTCTGGTGGCAAGCCAGCTTTCACATGTGTTTCCGGCCCGCAGTTTCATTGTCGAAAATCGTCCGGGTGCCGGCGGCTCGACCGCTGCAACGCAGGTTGCGCGGGCCGACGCCGATGGGCACACCCTGATGATGGGGCACATCGGCACGCTGGCGTTCAACCCCTCACTCTACACAGACCTGCCGTACGATCCGGTGCGCGACTTCGAGCCCGTGGCGCTTATTGCCTCTGTTCCGAACATTCTCGTGACGCACCCCGGTATCCCCGCGCGTGCGCTGATGGAGTTTGTGGCATACGCGAAGGCAAACCCGGGCAAGCTCAATTTCAGTTCCGGTGGCCCTGGAAGTGCCGCTCATATTGCCGGCGCCTATCTTGCCTACAAGGCCGGCTTTGAAGCCGTCCATGTGCCCTACCGTGGCACCGGCCCCTCCGTCACGGATCTTGTTGCCGGCATTGTCCAATTCACCCTGACGGGTGGGCCTGCTGTCCTGCCATTTGCGGCCAATGGGCAGTTGCGGGCGCTTGGCATTGCAAGCCTCGAGCGCGCGGGCTTTGCGCCGCAACTCCCGACACTGTCTGAAGCCGGGCTAGCCGGCTTTGAAACCGTGCAATGGTACGGGGTCGTCGCGCCTGCGCGCACGCCAACCGCGATCGTTGAGCGGCTGAATCGCGAGATCAATGCAATCCTGGATAAACCCGAATTCATTGATGTGCTGGCGCGCGATGGCGCCGTCGCCTTGAAGCGCACGCAGGAGCAGTTCCGACAGCTCATTGCTGCTGAAATTCCACTCTGGCGCGAGGTTATTCGCACCGCCAACATTGTAGCGAGCGGCTGACACCATGCGATCCATTCGATGCATGATGATGCGCGGAGGCACGTCGAAGGGCGCGTATTTTCTGGCGCAGGACCTGCCGGCAGATGAAGCCGAACGCAATGCGCTTTTGTTGGCGCTGATGGGTTCGCCCGATCCGCGACAGGTCGATGGCCTCGGCGGCGCACATCCCCTGACCAGCAAGGTCGCAATCATATCGCGGTCGGATCGTGACGATTGCGATGTGGACTTTCTGTTCGCCCAGATTGGTGTCAGCGAGCCAATGGTCGACACCACGCCGAACTGCGGAAACATTCTCTCCGGCGTCGCCCCCTTTGCGATCGAGCGTGGGCTCGTGCCTGCCAATGACGGGCGGACGCGCGTCAGGGTGCGTACGCTCAACACCGGGACGATCGCTGACGTCGATGTCGAGACCCCCGGCGGCCAGGTAACCTATTCGGGCACGGCGCGTATTGATGGTGCGCCGGGGTCTGCTGCGCCGATAAGGATCAACTTTCTTGATGCGGAAGGCTCGGTCTGCGGCGCGCTTTTGCCGACCGGAAATGTGGTCGATCAAATTGACGGTGTGCCCGTCACGTTGATCGACAATGGCATGCCCGTCATGGTTCTAAAGGCTGCAGATGTGGGCCGAACGGGTATGGAATCGCGCGCAGAGCTCGACGCCGACGTTGAGCTGAAGGCACGGCTCAATGCGTTGCGCCTGATTGCTGGGCCGATGATGAACCTTGGCGACGTCAGCACCAAGGCGGTTCCCAAGATCGCGCTTGTGTCCGCGCCAAGCCACGGCGGCCATATCTCGACCCGAAGCTTCATCCCGCATGAGTGTCATGCCTCGATTGGCGTGTTTGCTGCAGTGACGGTTGCCACCGCTGCCGCGATGCCAGGAACGCCCGCGTCCGAGGTTTC
>JAIYEB010000050.1 GCA_027487195.1 Hyphomicrobiales bacterium
ACGTTGATGAAGCCTGAGGAATTCAGCCGACCCGCTGTAAACATTGCGGTCGAGCCTGCGCGCTCCTGCCCAGCCCTTTCCTTGGCTTCGATGATCGAAGCATAGGCAACTGCCGCCAAGCGGGTCGCCTTATCAATCGCAAGCTCGGATAGTTGATCAATGGGGCGGATCAGGTTTGTGATCGCTGCAGTATAGGCTGCTGCCATTTCCGGAACGGGGATATCCAAGCGATCAACCCGCACACGAAGTACGGATAGGTCGCGCAGACTTGTTTCGATGGCCACAAGTTCCTGCAAAAGGCCACTAGCCGCCGTCAGGCGGCGCAATTCGGCCAACGCAATGTTTGCAGCGCGCAACGCGGTGTCTGTTTCCGCGCGGCGCTGTAGCAATGCTTCCCGGAAGGCCTGTCCACGCGATGTCAGGAAGCCTGTTGATGTGCCGCGCTCTTTCTGAAGCTCATGGATCAGATCGCCAAAGCGGCTGGTGTTTTCCGCCACATGAGCAATCTCGGCGGAACGCGTGGTCTGCCAGGCAGAGCTTAACGATGAGATGGCGAAAGCTATAGTAAGAAGCATCGGCAGCACACAGGCCAACGCGATACGTACTGCCACCGTCAGATTCTTGAATTTCGTAAACATCGACACCTTCGTCCTGCATCCGGTATGGATAACAGCGACAAAATGTCATGCATTGATTAACAAACGTCTATGCAGGCCAGCTGCCGGGCGGGCTCCCGGAAGCTGGCGCTTTGAAGCGCGCTATTCTGCAGCGTTTCTCTTGGTTTCGGGCGAGCCGGGCGCATACCGCTTGGTTCGCACCTCCGGGTAGAGTTGTAGAACATCGCGATGTCGTCGAACTTGTTGGCTCTCGATTAGTTTGGCGCGAGAGAAACCTTGCGACGGACGCGCTCGCTTCCGAGCATGTTGAAGGAGACTTCGACCGCCGCGTTGTCATGGCAATAGTCGCGCCGGTTCAAGGAGGGCTGCAGGTCGTGATGCATGAGGAACGAAGCGCAACTCCAAGCTCGTGAACTGACTGCCTTGGTCGGAATGAACGAGAACGCGCCCCTCTGGATTCCGGCTCTAGGCTGGGCCGACCACGACGAGCCTGCGGCCACTCAGCGTTGGAACCTCGACCGTGATGTCAGCGGTCGCGGGCACGGGCCATGTGCCACCGATCCGGCGCCAGCCGACGCGAACCTCCTCGAGCGTCCATGCGAGGTCGAGCGCGAGTTCGAGATAAACACCGTCGCGATAGCCGAGGCTCTCGCCATCGTCCTCGACATGCCGCCCGCCGCCGCTACCGGTGCCCGGGCCCGGAAAGGCGAGCAGGGTTCGCGCCCGCGCGTCGTGCGGGCGCTCCAGCGGAATTTCATCGGCGACGAGGAAGGCCGCGCCCTCGCGCGCGAGGAGCGGCAGGCGCCCGAGCGGGGCGGAAAGCGTTACCGCGCGGCCCGCCGGCACGCGCTTCGCCGTCGCGACGTCGACGAAGGCGGTCGACCCGCGTCGCTTCGGCGGACGGATCGTGACGGTCTGCGCGCCGGGCGTGACCACGGGCGCGGCGAGAAGGTTTTCGCCCAGCATGAATGCGTCCTGCTCGGCGAAGGCGCCCTCGTCGGTTTCGTGGTCGAGGAAGAGCGGACGCAGGATCGGCGCGCCCGTGCGATACATGTCGACCAGCGCGGTGTACATCACCGGCAACCAACGATAGCGCTGGACGAGCGCCGCCCGGATCGCGTCGGTGGCTTCCGGATAAATCCAGGGCGCGGTCGCTTCCCCGATCTCGGGCTTCCATGAGTTCATCAGGGCCCGCGGATGCAGCGCCATCATCTCGACCCAGCGTGTCAGAAGCTCGGCGTCGGGCCTCGGGCCGGAGAAGCCACCAATATCGTGGCCGACGCGGCCCATGTTCGAAAGCGACAGCGACAGGCCGTTGCGGATGTTCCACTTCAGCGTATGCCACGAGGTCTGGTTGTCGCCGGTCCAGGTCTCGGCGTAACGCTGGATACCCGGCGGGCCGGCGCGCGTGATCGAGTAAGTGCGCCGTCCTGGCGCGCGGCGGCGCTGCTCTTCCCAGGTCGCCCGGGTCATCAGGAGCGCGACGAGCGGGCGGGCGAGCCAGGCGGGGATGGGCGCGCCGTGGCCTGCGAGCATCGCGCCTTCGGCGAACAGCTCGGTCTCGTTGTTGTCGTTCCAGCCGGCGTCAAAGCCGACGTCGAGCACCTGTTTCGACAGCCCTTCTTTCCAGATCGCAACTGCGGTCGGGTTGGTGAAGTCAAGGAACGAGCCCATACCGTCCCAGAACTGTTCGAGCACGGGCTTACCGTCCGCGCCCGTGACGAAGCCTCCGGCGGCGGCGATCCGGTCGTAGTCCGGGTGGTCGTCGATCATCACGGGCTTCAGGTTAGCGACGGTCTTCAAGCCGAGTGCGCGTAAATCGCGAAACAGAGCAGGAGGGTCCGGGAACTTGCTCTTGTTCCAGGTGAAGACATAACGCCGCTTGCCCCGGCTCGAATAGCCCGAGCCGAAATGGATCGCGCTAATGGGGATTTTTTCCGCGCGCGCGCGTTTGGCGAACGCTCCAATCATCTCCTGCCCGTTCGGCGCGTCGGCGAGATGCATCGAGGTGTGGCAGAAGCCGAGTGTCCAGCGCGGCGGCAGATCGGGCAAACCCGTGAGGCGGGCGAAACCTTCGACCACGTCGCGCACCGCAGGCCCCGCGATCAGCCAGAGGTCGAGCGCGCCGTCCTCGTGCTCAGTATGGCGGTAGATGCCGTGGTAGTTCGAACGTTCCGCGCCGAGGTCGTGCACCATCGGCGCGAGCGTGTCGTGAAACAGGCCGACCGCGCCGCCCTCCCGAGGGCGCACGATCACGAACGGCACGTGCTTGTAGAAGGGATCGCCGATCTCCGCGTCGTAGCCGAGCGCGTCGAGCTGGAGCAGGCGGAAGCGGCGCCCCGCGCGATCGAGCGGTCCGGATTTGTCGCCGAGCCCGAAATAGCGATCGCCATGGGGGTCGCGCGCCTGAAAATGGCGCAAGATCCCTCGATCGACGGTGTAGGCGGCGGTCGCGCGGTCGCGGAGCACTGGCGCGAAGCGGCCATTGGCCTGGCGTTGATCGACGGACAGGCGCAGAGGCCCGTCTTCGATCCGCACCTTGAAGCGCGGGGTCGAGACGACATGCGCGTGGCCGTCGCGCTTCAGGGTGAACTTGGGCGGCGCGAAGCCCGTCATGTCCTCGCGGTCGCGGCCTTCGACGGGCGTGTCGCCTTCGGGCGCGACCATCCAGCTGCGCGCGAGCGGCAGCTTACCGCCGGGCGCCAACACGATTCTCAGCAGATGCGGCGCGGGAGCGAGCACGCGCAGATGCCAGCCGCCCTCGATCTCGAAGCCAAGGCCATGAGCCTCCCGCTTCGGGCGCCCCAGACCGGACAACACTCGCATAGATCAGCCCCCCTGGAGCAGTGGGACGGCGCGTTCGTCCGTCCGGAAGAGGTGGAGACGGGCGTCCGGCCCGGCGTCGAGGCCGACAGTGTCGCCACGCGACACGCGGGTCTGGCCAGGGAAGCGCACGACGTAGGATTCGCCGGTCGCGAGCTCGCCCGAGACATAGGCCTCGCCGCCGAGTTGCTCGACGCCGGAAACCACGAGGTCGAACAGGCCTTGGCCCGGCGCGACTAGGCGCGTGTGTTCCGGCCTGAGGCCGAACTTCACGGCCTCGCCCATGGCCAAACCCTCGCGGGCCGCGACCAGCGTCGTCTTGCCGCTGGGGAGCGCGATGGTCGCGCCTTCATCCGACAGCCCCCCGACCCGGGCCTCAAGGATGTTCATCTTTGGCGAGCCGATGAAGGTCGCGACGAACAGCGTCGCGGGCGCGTTGTAGAGCTCGAGCGGCGCCGCAAACTGTTCGAGGCGCCCTGCGCGCAGCACCGCGATGCGCGAGGCGAGCGTCATCGCCTCGACCTGATCGTGGGTCACAAAAATCATGGTGTTGCCGAGTCGGCGGTGCAGCGCGGACAGCTCGGCCCGCATCTGCACGCGCAGCTCCGCGTCGAGGTTCGACAGCGGCTCGTCGAACAGGAAGATGCGGGGTTCGCGCACGACCGCGCGGCCGATCGCGACCCTCTGACGCTGCCCGCCCGAGAGCTGGCCAGGCTTGCGTTCGAGCAGCTGATCGAGCCTCAGCATGCGGGCGGCCTCGTCGACCCGGGTCGCGATCTCGGCCTTGGGCATGGCGAGATTTTCGAGGCCGAACGACATGTTCTGGCGCACGCTCATGTGCGGATACAGCGCGTAGCTCTGGAACACCATTGCAAGCCCGCGCGTTGCGGCCGGCACGTCGTTGACGACATCGCCCGCGATCTTGATCGCACCGGACGAGACGGTCTCGAGCCCGGCGATCATTCGCAGGAGCGTCGACTTTCCGCAGCCCGACGGGCCGACGAAAACGACGAACTCGCCGCTCGCGATGGAGAGATC
>JAIYEB010000010.1 GCA_027487195.1 Hyphomicrobiales bacterium
CGGTCGGTGACCGGGAGCCCGTTGCCGGCCACAAGGTGCTTCTTGTAGGCGTCCTGCAGATGCAGCGGCTTTGGATAATAGACGGCGGTTGGCACGCCCTTCTCCTTCATGGCAGCCATGAAGGGCTCGCGCCGGCCCTTTGCGATCCGGATCGTATATTGCGCCCAGACCGAGGTGAGCCCCTCCGGGATCTCAGGGACGGCAACAATGTCCCCCAGCCCGTCATTGTAGCGGGCAGCAACGACATTGCGCGACACGATCTCGTCCGGGAACAGCTTGAGCTTTTCGATCAGGACCGCAGCCTGCATGGTATCGAGACGCCCGTTCATGCCGACATGGATGTTGTCGTACTTGTCCTTGCCCTGGCCATGGATGCGCAGCGACTTCAGGATCTCGATCATGTCATCATCGTTCGTGAAGACCGCGCCTCCATCGCCATAGCAACCAAGGGGCTTGGCGGGAAAGAAGCTCGTCGCCGTGGTCAGGCCGATGGTCCCGACCTTGCGGCCCTTGTAGGTCGCGCCGAAGCCTTGCGCAGCATCAGACAGAAGCCAGAGGCCAGCCTCGTTGCACACCGGCTCAATGGCGTCGTAGTCGCACGGCAGCCCGAACAGATCTACCGAGATGACGCCAACAGGCTTCAGGCCATGCTCGATGGCGGTTTTGATCCCCGCCTTCAGGCTGTTGGCGTCCATGTTGAACGTGTCCTCGTGGACATCGACGAACACAGCCGTTGCACCAAGCCACGCCACGACTTCGGCGGTCGCGGCAAAGGTGAAGGCCGGGCACAGAACAGCCTGACCAGGCCGCACGCCTTTCGCCATCAAGATGAGCGCGAGCGCATCCGTGCCATTGGCGCAGGACAATGTGTGTTTCGCGCCGCAGAAAGCAGACAGCTGCTTCTCCAGCTCGAACACCTCAGGGCCCATGATGTAGGCGCCATGGTTCACCACCTTGAGAATGGCATCGTCCACGGACGAGCCCATGCGGCGGCGTTGGGCACCAAGATCAATGAACGGAATCATGCTGTTTCCCCGACAGGCTTGGTTTGGTTCAGACAAACCCCGAGGGATTCGCACTTTTTGTCTTGTTACCGCCAGGCGCGCCCCTGTCCACCAAGGTACAGGTCACTTTCCTTTGCCGTGCGTTGCAGGCCTTAAGGGTAAAGCCGCTGGCTGACCCAGGGCTCATTGGCTGCCTGCCGCGTGAAGATCACCCTGTCATGCAGTCGAAACGGGCGATCCGCCCAGAACTCGATGCTCAGCGGCATGATGCGAAAGCCGGTCCAGTGTGGCGGACGAGGGATCTCGATCCCCTCATACTGAGTCGTGATCTCGGCAATCCTCGCTTCAAACGTGGCCCGGTCTTTCAAGGGGCGCGACTGGATCGACGCCCACGCACCGATGCGCGACATGCGCGCGCGCGACTGGAAATAGGCGTCGGCCTCATCATCGGACACTCTGGCCACAAGCCCGCGCACCCGCACCTGACGGCGCAGCGATTTCCAGTGAAATGCCAGCGCCGCCTTGGGATTGGCGGCCAAAGCCTCGCCCTTTCGGCTTTCAGTGTTGGTGTAGAACACAAAGCCCTGCGCATCCGCATCCTTCAGAAGGACCATGCGCACGTCGGGTAATCCCGAGGCGTCAACGGTTGCGAGCGCCATGGCGTTCGGGTCTTCCGACTCGCTTGATCGGGCCTCCTCGAACCAGGCGGCAAACAGCGCAAACGGGTCCTGCGCAAGGACAAAGTCACCGGTCGTTAACCTTTTTGCGTCAGCGTCTACGTCCGTTTGTGTCATCGCACGAGGCCTCCGTTGTCTGAGCGTTTCTGCCTCGCCTCTTTCTCTTCGGGCTGCAAGCTCCTCGTCGCCGCAGCAGCCCTGACCCTGCTTCAGGGCTGCGCCATGTTCGTGGCTGAGCGCCGCGCCCCTGATGACGATCTTGTCACCGGATCAATCACGCCGCACCCCGTGGCCGGCGTCTCACAAACAAATCTGGCTCCGCTATCGCCTGTTGCGCGCGTTGAGCCAGGTGCGGTTGCTCCGATGGCCGCACCTCCTGCGGCTCCGCCTCTCCCGCAGAGCTTTGCAGCCCTGCCGCCGCGTCTTGCCCCACCCTCTGCCATGCCCACAGGGCCAATGATCAGCGAGGCGGATCGTGAGGCGGTGCGCCGCACGCTCGAGGCCGCGTTGCTTGATCGGGAACAGGCTGTACGTACGCCATGGCTGAACAGCAGCACCGGCATTGGCGGCCTGATCGTGCCGGCCTCGGCGCGCAGCCTGCAAGGCGAAGCCGTCTGCCGCAACATCCGCATCAGCGTCATCCGGCCCCAGCGCACCGAGTGGCTTTCAGCCCAGGGGTGCCTGCCGAATGGTGGCGACTGGGCTCTGGTTGACGTGAAGCCAGGGTCTGCCCCGGAAGGCTGAAGCCCTGGGGTTGCGTTCGCGCGCGCGAAAGCCCACATCAAGGTTGCCGGATCTGACGGAGGATCGTCTTGCGTGACCCCTACGATGTGCTCGGCGTTCCGCGCGGAGCCGACGAGGCTCAGGTCAAGAAGGCCTTCCGCCGGCTCGCCAAGGAGCATCACCCCGATCGAAACAAGGACAATCCGAAAGCGCAGCGCGCGTTTTCGGAGGTGAATCAGGCCTATGAAATCGTAGGCGACAAGGAAAAGCGGGCAAAGTTTGATCGCGGCGAAATCGACGCCGAGGGCAAGCCGCGGTTCCAGGGCCACGAGGGTTTCGGCGGCGGGCGCGGTGGTGCCGGTTTTGATCCGTTTGGCTTTGAAACCATGGCGCGGCGCGGCGGTTCGGGGGCAAGGACAGGGCCGCAGGGGTTTGATCCCAACGATCTGTTTGCCGATCTGTTTGCCCAGTCTGCAGGTGGTGCGCGGCGCGGACAGGCAAATCAGGGTCCGGCCAAAGGTGCTGACCTGACTGCAACCCTCGAAGTCAGCTTTGTCGAAGCGGCCAACGGCACGAAGAAGCGCGTGGCGATTGGCGCCCGCGAACTGGACCTGTCGATTCCCGCTGGCATCGAAAACGGCAAGCAGATGCGGCTGCGCGGGCAGGGCAAACCGAGCCTCGAAGGTGGCGCACCCGGCGACCTGCTCGTGACCGTTCTGGTCCAGCCGCATCCGTTGTTCACGGTTGATGGTGCGGATCTGCGTCTTGATCTCCCCTTGACGCTCGATGAGGCCGTGCTCGGTGGACCCGTTCAGGTGCCCACCCTCAGCGGATCAGTTGAACTCAGGGTCCCTGCCGGCACGCAAGGCGGCAAGACCTTGCGCCTCAAGGGCAAGGGCCTGCCACGTCCGGAGGGACCGGGAGACCTCTATGTCCGGCTTCTGGTCATCCTTCCGGCAGACGATGCCGAGCTGACCGAGATCGCGGCCAACATCCGGGCGTTGCGGCCTTATCGCGTGCGCGGTCCGCAGTTCGACGCCTGAGCACAGTCAAGGCTTAAGGCGAAACTGCGCGTCGAGCTGGTTCAGCTGTCTCATGTCAGGCGCATCGGTGCGAGCGGCCGCGAAATCCACACATAGGCCTTGCGCAAACCGCAAGAGAGCCTTTTGCCGGACGCGGGTCTGCGCTAAGCACGGTTGAGTGCGTCGAGACGATAGGGCAGGTGAACATGACGGTTGGTACGGGCCTGATGGCCGGAAAGCGCGGGCTGGTTCTCGGCGTCGCCAACAAAATGTCGATCGCATGGGGCATCGCGCGCGCATGCGCCGCGCAGGGCGCAGAGATTGCCCTGACCTATCAGGGTGAGGCGCTCGAGAAGCGTGTGCGCCCGCTTGCAGCTGAAATCGGCGCCCATGTCGTTGGCCATCTCGATGTCACGGAAACCGGCTCGATCGACGCGGTCTTTGAGGCGGTGAAGGAGAAGTTCGGCACCATCGACTTCGTGGTTCATGCCATTGCCTTTGCCGACAAGGATGAATTGACCGGCCGCTACATCGACAC
>JAIYEB010000004.1 GCA_027487195.1 Hyphomicrobiales bacterium
CGATCCTCACCCTCGAGCCATTCCTCGGCAATATGCGCCATGACGACGCGACCGATAATGACAAACTGGCTCGGGCCGGTCTCGACCATTTCAAGGCGTTGACACTCAAACGCGACGGGGGCTTCAGCAATGCGTGGCGCTGCGATCCTTGTGCTCGGGGCACTGGTCAGGCCGGCGAGCTGAAGCTCGTCAATGCCTTGAGGGGCGTCGACGCATGTGATGTTCATCTGGTCCTTCAGCCGCTCCGGGACCAGATTGACGACAAAGCCGCCCGTGTCGCGGATGTTTGCGGCTGTATCCTTGGGCTTTCCCGCGCGCGCCATGGCGCCAATGGCAACCACGGGGGGCGCCGACCCCATCATGTTGAAAAACGAATAGGGAGCAGCATTGACCACGCCGTCGCTGGATATCGTCGTGATCCAGGCGATCGGGCGCGGCACGATTGTTGCCGTCATGAGCCTGTAGCAGGCATCGAATGGCAACGCCTCAAAGTCAAAGCTGCGTTTTGCAGGTTCGATCATGCGGCAATGACGTGATTGGTCATGGTGCCAATGGTTTCGACGTGGATCGTCACGACCGATCCGGCTTTCATGAAGCGGGGCGGTGTGAACGAGATTCCGACCCCCTCCGGCGTTCCGGTTGCGATTGCATCGCCGGCCTCAAGCGTTATGCCCGACGAGATATGGGCGATGAGCTCAGGGATCTTGAAAATCATGTGCCGGGTGTTTGAGGCCTGACGCACTTCGCCATCAACGCTGCAGCCAATGGCGAGCGCATGCGGGTCTGGAACCTCATCGGCGGTCACAATCCACGGGCCCATGGGCGCAAACGTATCCTGCCCCTTGGCAAAGGCCCATTGGCCGCCATGGCGCAAGTCACGGGCGGAGACATCGTTGATCAACGTGTAGCCAAAGACATGCTTCATCGCGTCCGCAAGCGACACGCGCTTTGCCTGTGTGCCAATGATGACGCCGAGTTCAGCCTCATAGTCGAGTTGCTGGGTCAGCTCAGCGTTGTGCTCGATCGCATCCCCCGGGCCGATGATGGCAGTTGAGGGCTTGATGAACAGCACGGGGTGGGTTGGCATCTCCTTCGGCGTCTGCATCGTGCGCGCGCTTTCCTCGACATGGGGCGCGTAGTTGAGGCCGATACCGATGATGCCCTTGGGGGGATTGGGCAGCGGCGCCAGAAACCGGCCGCTTTCAATCGCAATCGATGGCGCTGAGGTCGCAGCGAGGCGCAGCGCATCAAGCGCCAGCGGCCCGGCTTTGATCACCTCAAGCATGCTGCCGGACACGGGCCGCACAAAAGCGTTCTCAACAACCACGAGCGAGCGCAGACCATCGCGCTCAAAATTTGCAAGTCTCATCTGTCGTATCCTGTCAGGCTTTGGATGAAATGTTCTGGTGGCCGCCATTGTCGGTGACTGCCGTCTCCCGATAAAGCCCAAGCGCGCGCATGACCGGCAGGTCGTTGAATGTGAACAGACACGCGTCCTCGGTGGAAGAGGCATTGGCGTGTTCGTGGACCGCCCAGGACGGAACAACGAAGATGTCGCGCTCCTGCCAGTCATACCGCACGCCATCAATGATGCTGAACCCCTGGCCCTTTGCGACCTGGTAGACAAAGGAGCCGGTATGCCGGTGCGCACGTGTGTGCATGCCGGGCTTCAAAAGCTGCATTGTCGCCCCGGTTGTCGGCATGACCGGGCCGCCGGTCACGGGGTTCACATACTCCATGATGATGCCATCGTAGGGGGAACCATCCGACACTTCTGCGGCCCGCCGAAGCGCTGCATAAGTCTCGACCCATGGGAACTTCATCATGGGTGAGTAGGGCTTGTTCCAGTCGCGCCTGAGCCAGGCCGGCTGAACAAAGCCTGCGCCATACAGGCGCTGCGAGATGTCGGTTGTTTCGGTCTCGGCCTGACGCAGATCCGGATGGACTTCGTAAAAGCCGGCGTCGAGCGCATTCATCAGCGGGATATCCAGCCCGTCCTGCCAGATGCAGGTCGATCCTGACGCATCAACCCCATGTTCATGCCAGGTCCCGTTGGGGGTCAGGACGAAATCGCCGGCATCAAGCGTCATGCGTTCGCCATCGACCACCGTGTAGGCGCCTCGGCCTTCCATGATGAAGCGCAGGGCTGAAGCTTGATGGCGGTGCGCAGAGGCGGCCTCGCCAGCTTTCATGATCTGGATGCCGGTATAAAGATGCCCGACGGCGGCGGACACATCGCGCCGGCCCGGGTTGACCAGCATGATCACGCGTCGCCCGGCCTTTTCCGGCGTCACAAGGTCTGGTGCGCGCAAAATCGCGGGGCGAACATCTGCCCAGCGCCAGATAACCGGTACGGATGTGGGTTGGGGGTGCCAGGGCTCGATCTTGTTGGCTACCGTCCAAAGCGCGCCCATGTCCTTCTTTTCGAGCGCATCATAATAGGCAACCAGTTCAGGTGTGTCCTCAACATTGGCGCGTCCTGCAATGTCTTCGCGGTATTTCTCACGCTCAAGCTTGTCCATGCCAAACTCCCCACATACTTCAACCCTAAAGCGACTGCAGGGGGGGCAGCAAGCGCCTCGATATCAGGTCCGGCATGCGTGAGGACCCGGAGGCAGGTGAAGCGCCCTACCGCTGCCCAAGTGTCACGGCTATATCAGGTCAGCCCCAACTGGAATCTTGCAATGCGCACCCTCGTTTCCGCCCTCCTTGCCGTTCTTCTGGTCACTCCAGCTGTCGCACAACAACGCGTGACGCCGGAATCAAGACCGCAGGTGCAGTTCTCGTTCGCACCAACCGTGCGCCAGGTCGCCCCTTCGGTTGTCAACGTGTTTGGCCTTGCCCGCGTTCAACGAAACCCGATGCAGGAGTTTTTCGGCGCAGATCCGTTTTTCAGACGTTTCTTTGGCGGTGAAAGGGGACAGGAGCGCAATATCCCGTCTGCGCCCGAGCGCGTTCAGAACTCGCTTGGATCGGGCGTTATCGTCTCGGCGGATGGGCTCGTCGTGACCAATCACCACGTGATTGCGCAGTCTGATGAGGTGCGGGTTGCGCTGTCGGATCGTCGCGAGTTTGAAGCTGACGTGATCTTGCGCGATGAGCGGTCTGATCTTGCGGTGCTGAGACTTCGCCAGCGCGGCAATGAGCGGTTCCCGGCTCTTGAGATTGGCGATTCCGATCGTCTCGAAGTCGGCGATTTTGTTCTGGCGCTGGGCAACCCCTTTGGCGTTGGCCAGACGGTAACATCAGGCATCGTTTCCGCGCTTGCCCGCACCCAGGTCGGCATTACCGACTTCCAGTTTTTCATCCAGACCGATGCGGCGATCAATCCCGGCAATTCCGGCGGTGCGCTGGTGGATATGGCGGGCAGGCTCGTTGGCATCAACACGGCGATCTATTCGCGGACCGGAGGCTCGGTCGGGATCGGCTTTGCCATTCCGGTGTCGATGGTGCGCATTGTCATTGCCTCGGCCGCAGGTGGAAGCGCTACGGTTCGCCGCCCATGGCTTGGGGCCCGGCTGCAGCCTGTGACCAACGATATTGCCGAAAGCCTGGGTATGCGCCGCCCGCAGGGTGCGCTTGTGCAGACGGTGACGCCCAACACACCGGCCCAACGCGCTGGTCTCAGGCAAGGCGACGTCATTCTCGCGCTTGATGGCCAGGAGATTGATGATGTCGAGGCGTTCGGATTTCGGTTTGCAACAAAGCCCGTAGGCGGTGAAAGCCGGTTCACAATCATGCGTCGCGGTGGCCAGCAGATTTTGCCCGTGCGCCTTGAATCGCCGAGCGAAACACGACCCCGCGATGCAGGACGGCTTGCCGGACGCTCGCCATTTGCAGGCGCCAACGTTGCCAACCTGTCACCGTCGCTGGCTGACGAGCTCAGGCTTGATGTGGAGACAGAAGGGGTTGCCGTGCTTGATGTCGAGCAGGGGTCCCCGGCTGAGCAACTCGGGTTGCGGCGGGGCGATATCCTGCGCGTCATCAATGGCGAGCGCATCGACAATGCCCGGCAGGTTCGTCAGCTGACCGCCGACCGCCAACGCCTCTGGCGCTTTTCCATCGAGCGCGAGGGCCAGCTTCTGTCAACGGTCGTTGGCGGGTGAGCGATCTTTTTGGCGCAGCGGGCCTTGACCGGCAGGGCGCGCGCCCGCTGGCAGATCGATTGCGCCCAACCGTTCTGGCCGATGTCATCGGCCAGTCGCACCTTCTTGGCGCTGACGGAACGCTGACACGGCTTGTGGACGCCAGATCCATTGGCAGTCTGATCTTCTGGGGGCCGCCGGGCACTGGCAAGACCACGGTCGCACGGCTCTTGGCTGGCGCAACGGACATGGTCTTTGAGCAGATCAGCGCGATCTTTTCCGGCGTGGCAGACTTGAAGCGGGTGTTCGAACAGGCGCGTGGGCGCAAGATTCAAGGCCGCTCGACCCTCTTGTTTGTCGATGAAATCCATCGCTTCAACCGCGCGCAGCA
>JAIYEB010000074.1 GCA_027487195.1 Hyphomicrobiales bacterium
AGTAGTCGGCAGTGTCCTGTCCATCGCCACCATCAATGATGTCGCCAAGCGCGCCACCGGAAATGGTATCGTTGCCAAGCCCGCCGCGCAGGGTATCGGATCCGCCGAGGCCAAAAAGCTGGTCATCACCACCAGCGCCCGCGAGCGAGTTATCGCCATCGTTGCCGGTCAACCGGTCACTGTGCCCAGAACCGATGACAGCTTCGATGGAAGAGAAGGTATCGCCCTGTGCATGGCCGCCGCTACCGGCGCCACCATCAAGGACAAGCGTTACGCCGCCATCCGACCCGTTATAATCGACCGTATCGAAATTGTTGCCGCCTGACAGGAAGTCTCCGCCAGCACCACCCAGAAGCGTGTCATCGCCCGATCCACCCGAGAGCGTGTTGACCCCACCGTTACCGATCAGGACGTCGGCCTGTGATGAGCCGTTCACATTCTCAAAGTCGTTCAGCGTATCGCCGCTTGCGAATCCGCCTGCACCTGTTCCGGTTTGAAGGTTGACCGTGACTGCATCCAGAGAAGCGGCATAGTCAATCGTATCAACGCCAGCGCCGCCGGAAAGGACATTGACGACGTCAGACGCTAGGATCGTATCGTTATGCGCTGAACCGATAACGTTTTCGATGGAGGTAAAGATGTCGCTGGCTGCGTCCCCACCGGTACCGACACCTGTATTGAGGTTCACCGATATGCCAGCAGCGGACAAGGCATAATCCAGCGTGTCGTTGCCAGAACCGCCTGTCAGAACATCGCCTGCACCGCCACCTGTCAGCGTATCATCCCCATCGCCGCCAACCAGCGTATTGACCAGTCCATCGCCAGTGAGGCTGTCGGCGCCGGCTGAGCCAACAATGCGCTCGATCCCGAACAGCCTGTCACCGTCAGCGTCTCCGCCCACGCCCAACGAACCGTCGAGCGCGATCGTAACCCCGGTGAGGCTGTCTTCGTAGTTGACCGTGTCGCTGCCAACGCCACCCTCAAGCCGGTCGCCACCGCCCCGGCCGATCAGCGTGTCGTCGCCCGAACTGCCAGACAGGGTGTTAACGCCCGAATTTCCAAATAGCGTATCGGCAAACAACGACCCATTGACGTTCTCGATGTCGATGAGTTGATCGCCTTCTGCCTCACCGCCAGTCCCGATTCCCGCCTGAAGATCGACTGTAAATGCTGCGGAATTGCCATACTGGGCGGTGTCATTGCCCAAGCCTCCGACCAGCCGATCGCCGAGTGCACCGCCCGTGAGCGTATCGTCGCCGTCGCCACCCGTGAGCGTGTTGACGCCGGTGTTTCCGATCAGCGTATCGCCATGACTTGAACCAACCAGGTTCTCGAAGCCGGAAATCACGTCGCCGGCTGCATGTCCACCTGAGGCCGTGTTGTTCTGTATATCGACCACTACTGCGGTATTCGAGCCGGCAAATGAAATCGTGTCGACGCCATCTTCACCGCTGAGGCGATCAGCATCAGCACCACCCGTGATGATGTCGTCGCCTGCCCCACCGGAAAGCGTGTCGAGGCCCGCACCTCCAGAGAGAGTGTCGGCACCTTCAAAACCCGACAGAACGTTGTCTGAACTGTTTCCGGCAAGAATATCATCGAAGCCTGTGCCGATAATGCGTTCAACTTCGATGAACGTATCGCCAGTGGCCTCGCCTGTTCCTGTGCCTGCAGCCAAATCAATTCCGATACCGCC
This sequence comes from Hyphomicrobiales bacterium, assembly GCA_027487195.1. Lineage (GTDB taxonomy): Bacteria > Pseudomonadota > Alphaproteobacteria > Rhizobiales > UBA4765 > JAIYEB01. The sequence continues at coordinate 1,697 of JAIYEB010000074.1, forward strand.
GGAGGCGCCGACATAAGTGACCGTATCGAGGCCATCACTGCCTTCGAGGCGATCCGCGCCCGCACCACCAAACAGGGTGTCGTCGCCTTCGCCGCCAACTAGCGTGTCGATACCATCGCCGCCCTGAAGATTGTCATTGCCACCACGGCCCTCAAGGCGATTGTCGCCAGAGTTTCCAACAAGGGTGTCGGCTCCGCTCGATCCTATAAGGTTCTCAATCGAGAACAAGCGATCATCAGCGGCATCACCACCAGCGCCAACACCGGTGACAAGGGTCACCGAGACGGCCGCGCTTGAAGACGAATAGTCAGCTGTGTCGATATCTTGGCCGCCAACCAGGCGATCTGCGCCGTCGCCGCCTATCAGTGTGTCATTGCCGTCGCCGCCTTCAAGGGTATCATCGCCTTCAAGGCCGGTCAGTCGATCTGCACCTGCCGCGCCGAGAATGATATTGATGCTGGCGTTGCCCGTGATCTGATCTGCGCCATCTGCACCGGTCACATTCTCGATATCGATCAGGCGATCGCCGGCGGCATCGCCGCCGACGCCGAGCGATCCATCAAGCGCAACGGTGAAGCCCGTCGTGCCGGTATAGATCACCGTGTCAATATCAATCCCGCCCTCGAGGCGATCCGCACCAGCGCCACCTGTCAGCGTGTCGTTACCAGCGCCGCCCGTCAGCGTGTTATTGCTTCCATCGCCGGTCAGGACATCGCCTTGATTCGAACCAATGATGTTCTCGATATTGACGAGGACGTCGCCCTGGGCATCGCCACCCGCACCGGGACCGCCACCAATTGTAACGGTGACATTCGAAAGCGAAGCCAGATAGCTGACAGTGTCGACATCTACACCGCCATCGAGCAGATCGGCCTCGCTGCCGCCGACCAAAATGTCATTGCCAAGTCCGCCCAGCAGCGTATCAACGTCCGTGCCGCCACTCAGCGTGTCATCACCGGCACCGCCATCCAGCGTATCGTCGCCGCCATTGCCGGTAAGCGTGTCCGCACT
>JAIYEB010000327.1 GCA_027487195.1 Hyphomicrobiales bacterium
ACGAGCTGCATCTGCCAGGCCGGCAGCACGGTGAACGCGAGCAGGCCTGTGACAAGGGCTGCAAGTCCGAACCAGAGAAGCACGGTTCCGGGCACAAACATTTCGGCTGCCAGCATCAGCCCGCCGGCAACGAACCACCCCCACGACCCGAGGGCGAGAAGGAAAGACCCTTCATTCACGCGCCGCCCCCAACGCGAGGCGTAGTGCGCGTTTCACCCGCTTTCGGGAAGGTCTCCTTCAGCAATTCCGAAATACCGGCCACCGAGCCGATAAGTGAGGATGCTTCCAGAGGCATCATGATGACCTTCTGGTTTGGCGCAGTGCCAATCGCCTTGAGGGCCTGAACATATTTGTCGGCGATAAAGTAGTTCACGGCGGCGAGATTGCCGGCCGAAATCGCATCGGACACCATTTGCGTCGCCTTGGCCTCGGCTTCTGCAAGGCGCTCGCGGGCTTCGGCATCCCGAAACGCTGCTTCCTTGCGCCCTTCCGCCTGCAGGATCTGCGCTTGCTTCTCACCTTCCGCGCGCAGGATTTCGGAGGCGCGCGCGCCTTCGGCTTCAAGGATCGACGCGCGCTTCTCGCGCTCGGCCTTCATCTGCCGGCCCATGGCGTCGACAAGGTCGCGCGGTGGCACAATGTCCTTGATCTCGATGCGCAGAACCTTGACGCCCCATGGCGACACAGCCGCATCCACCACGCGCAGCAACCGGTCGTTGATCTCATCGCGGTGCGACAGGAGCGCATCAAGATCCATCCCACCCATGACCGTCCTGATATTCGTCATGGTCAGGTTCAGGATCGCAAGGCGCAGGTCCTGCACCTCGTAGGCCGCGCGGGCAGCATCAACGACCTGATAGAATGTGATGCCGTCGACCGTGACGGTGGCGTTATCCTTGGTGATGACCTCCTGCTGAGGAACATCCATCACCTGTTCCATCATGGTGATCTTCTGGCCAACCCGGTCAATGAACGGCACGATCAGATTGAGGCCGGGCGACAAAGTGCGCGTGTACTTGCCGAAGCGCTCGATGGTCCAGTTCATCCCCTGCGACACGGTCTTGACGCCGGATGCGATGGTCAGCGCGACAAGCGCGACGATCACGATGACAAAGATATCAAAGGGGGCAAGCACCACGGCGCATCTCCTGATTTCAAATGTCAGTAGCACTATGATCGTGGCATGTGTGCGACGTATAGCCCGAAAATCTGACGATCCCTCGGTCAAGAAAAAACCCCGCCGGATGGCTCCGACGGGGCGAGGTCACTTGGCTTGATCGCCTTAGTGATCGTAGGTCGTGATGTCGCGATCCTTCGTTTCGGGCACAAACAGGAGACCGATCACGAAAGTGCCGAGAGCGATCACGACGGGATACCAGAGGCCGTAGTAGATATCGCCGGTCGAGGCGACCATGGCGAACGCCGTTGGCGGCAGGAAACCGCCGAACCAGCCATTGCCGATGTGATAGGGCAGCGACATGGCCGTATAGCGGATCCGGGTCGGGAAGAGCTCGACCAGCGCTGCGGCGATCGGGCCGTAGACCATCGTGACGTAGAGGACCATCACCGTCAGGATTGAGACGATCAACAGGCCGCGCACGCTGAGCAGCGGCTCGAAGATGTTGCTGATCTTGTAGACCGATGCATCACCAACGCGCGGATAGCCTGCGGCAACGGATGCAGCGGTCAAATCCGTGATGGCCTTTGGAATGGCTACGCCAACCTCAACGGGTGTGCCGTTGATGGTAACGCGGGTCGGCTCACCGGCAGGAGCCGCAACAAGCTCGTACGTGATGGCAGAACGAGCCAGTGCAACGCGCGCCGTATCGCAGGTCGTGGTGAAGGTGCGGATGCCAACCGGATCAAACACAGAGCCACACTGGGCAGGGTCAGCCACGACCTGCACCTTGATCGTCGACATGGCCTTGTCGAGCTGCGGGCTGACGGACTTGGTCAACTGCGCGAACAGCGGGAAGAACGTCAACGCAGCCAGGAGGCAGCCTGCCAGGATGACCGGCTTGCGGCCAATGCGGTCCGACAGCGAGCCGAACAGAATAAAGCCACCCGTACCGAACACCAGCGACCAGGCGATCAGAACGTTGGCCGTAAACATGTCAACCTTCAGAATGCCCTGGAGAAAGAACAGGGCGTAGAACTGCCCCGTGTACCAGACGACGGCCTGGCCAGCGACCAGACCAAGCAAGGCGAACAGAACGATCTTGAGGTTCTTCCATTGGCCGAACGCTTCCGACAGAGGCGCTTTGGACTGGGTTCCCTCTTCCTTCATCTTCTGGAAGGCCGGGCTCTCCTGCATCTGCATGCGGATCCAGACCGAGATGGCGAGCAGGAAAATGGACCCGAGGAAAGGCAGCCGCCAGCCCCATTCAGCAAAGGCTGCCTCGCCAATCGCCATGCGGATCGACAAGATCACGACCAGCGACAGGAGAAGACCAAGGGTCGCCGTTGTCTGGATCCAGGATGTGTAGAACCCGCGACGCCCAACAGGCGCATGTTCGGCCACATAGACCGCTGCGCCGCCATACTCACCACCGAGCGCAAGGCCCTGCAGCATGCGCAGCGCGATCAGGATGACCGGCGCGATCCAGCCAATGGTGGCGTAGGACGGCAGAAGGCCAACGAAGAATGTCGACAAGCCCATGATCAAGATGGTGATCAGGAACGTGTATTTGCGGCCCACAAGGTCGCCAAGCCTGCCGAACACAAGAGCGCCGAACGGGCGCACGAGGAAGCCAGCGGCAAAGGCCAGCAGGGAAAACACATTGCGCGTCGCAGGATCAAAGGCGGAGAAAAACTGCGCGCCAATCATCACGGCCAGTGAGCCGTAGAGATAGAAGTCATACCATTCGAAGACGGTGCCCAGAGACGAGGCCAGAATGACCTTCTTCTCTTCCTTAGACATCGGGCGCGGTTGGGTTGAGGCACGGCCAACAGTGTCGGTTGCCATAGTCATGGCGGCTCTCCTTGTGTGGTCGCATGCCGCATCGATATGCGCGAGCGTTCCCGCTCGTCATTGCGGCGTGCAATGAACGTTGTTTCTCGATCAAGGTGACGACGACCGACGCTTCCCTCAGGCCTAAAGGCTACGGCGGCACTTCCCCAGGTGAGGCTCTTCAAGGCCTCTACGCCCACGAGATCTGCTGCAACCGCCTGACCTTCTCCAGACAGAAGAACGTCTATCAACTCGCAGTCTTAAGACAAACGCCTATATCTAGTCCCATTAATCCGAATAACAGTGCTGTTAATTGGCATAATTGGGATGATCGTGGTTTTACATCCGCGTTAGCTCGTACGCCTTCACCCAGCTGAACTCTGGCATTCTAGGCCAGCATCAACACGAGCTGTTCATGGGCGAGGCCACCATGCAGACTGGATTTGTGAAGTGGTTTGATACGGTGAAGGGCTTCGGGTTCATCCGACCCGATCAGGGAGACCGCGACGTGTTTGTGCACATGAGCGCGGTGCGCGAGGCGGGACTGACCATCCTGACGGAGGGTCAACGCCTGCGGTTTGATGTGATTGCCGACAAGCGCAGCGGCAAGAACGCAGCATCAAACCTGCGCCTCGAATAGGCAGCATACCCAGGAATTGCAGACCGGCTCCGCCTGTCACCCGCTTGCGTCGCTCGCGAAATAAGCGTCCTCTTGCACCAACAGGAGAAAGACATGTCTGCAAGTGCCACCGTAGCCTCATCGACGAGCCTTGGACCTGACGCGATCCCGGTGATCGATGTCGGCGCATTGGCCGGTGACGACCTTGAAGCGATCCGCGCAACGGGTCTTGCCATGCGCCATGCGTCAGAAACGATCGGGTTTTTCTACGTCAAGAACCACGGCATCTCGGGAATGGTCATCTGTGAAGCGTTCCGCTCCTCCCAGACCTTTTTCCGCTGGCCGCACGAGAAGAAGTCCGCCTTCGCCGTCAACGGGCTGCATCGCGGCTTCATTGGCACGGGTGGCGCGACAATGGTCGGCGAGAAGAAGCCCGACCTCAAGGAGAGCTTTGTTTGGGGCCTTGAGCTGCCCGAGACGGATTCAGACGTTGTCGCCGGAAAGCCCCTGATGGGCCCAAACCAGTGGCCGAAGGGGTTTCCTGAATTCAGGCGCGATATCTACGCCTACTACACGGCGGCGTGCGGGCTTGGCGAGCGCTTGCTCAAGGGGCTTGCGGTTTCGCTGGACCAGGCGCCCGACACCTTCGCCAAGGCCTTCTCCAAGCCGCTCGCGCGTGGCGGCACGATCTTTTATCCCTCCCAGGCCGTGGATGAGAATGATCGCTTCGGCGTTGCACCCCATACCGACTACGGCGGCCTGACATTACTGGCACAGGACAATGTCGGTGGCCTTGAGGTGAAGGCGCTGAATGGTGAGTGGGTGAAAGCCGTGCCGATGCCAGGCACGATTGTCGTCAATGTCGGCGATCTGATGGGCCGTTGGACCAATGACCGGTTCCATTCAAATTCGCACCGTGTCGTGAACGCGTCAGGACGCGAGCGCCAGTCCATCGCGGTGTTCTTTGATCCACACCCCGACACAGTGATCGATCCAGCCGACCTTCTGGCTGACCGCTCCGCGGCAAAGTACCCACCGATCACCTGCGGCGATTACATCCTCGACCGGTTTGCCAAGGTGTTCACCTACCGCAAGGGTTGATCACGCC
>JAIYEB010000077.1 GCA_027487195.1 Hyphomicrobiales bacterium
CGGGTGCCTGCGGCATGGCGCAGGACAAACTCAAGCCCGATCGCCGGCATGAATTCAAACGTCGTCAGCATGCGGCCTGCCCTGGCCGAGGCCCGCTCGAACAGCGCCAACATGGCCTCGGGCGTCTCAAGTGCGATCAGGGCTGTTTCAATGGCCTTCGGGCGTGGATAGAGCTTCAGGGCCGCAGCCGTCACGATACCAAGCGTGCCTTCGGACCCGATGAAGAGGTTCTTCAGGTCATAGCCGGTATTGTCTTTTCGAAGCGAGCGAAGCCCGTTCCAGATGCGCCCGTCCGCAAGCACAACCTCAAGGCCGAGCACGAGATCGCGCGTGTTTCCATAGGCAAGAACGGCTGTGCCGCCGGCGTTTGCGGCGATGTTGCCGCCGATCGTGCAGGACCCTTCGGATGCCAGTGACAGCGGGAACAGTCTGTCAGCTGTTTCTGCTGCAGCCTGGACACCGGATAGCGTCAGGCCAGCCTCAACGATCATGGTGTTTGATGCGGGATCAACCGTGCGCACGCGATTGAGCCGTTGCAGCGAGATGACAATCGCGCCTGTATCAAAAGGAATTTGCCCGCCAACGAGGCCAGTGTTGCCACCCTGGGGCACGACGGGCGTTTGAAGCTTGGCTGCAATCGCCATGACTGCAGAAACTTCGGCGGTCGAGCCTGGCCTGACGACAGCTGCACAGGCGCCACGAAACAGATCGCGCCACTCGATCATGTGAGGCTCGACATCATGCGCCTTCGTCAGCACATGGGCTTCGCCAACGGCCGCAACCAGCCGATTGATCAGGTCGGGATGCGGCAGGCGTTGGACAATGCTGGGCTGATGAGCGGTCACTGCGTATCCATGCGGGTTGTTTCGGGAAAGGTTTGACCAGATTTCGACGTCGGGTCAACGACCGAGCGCAGCACGCCCCAGACGGTCGCGGATTGCCTCGCCAAGATCAGATAAGGGAATGGGGCCAACAGCAATTGCCCCGAAATCAAGCGCATCGAGCGCTCTGAGATGGGCATAGAGGTTTGCAGACGCTTCGACCGGGTTGCCGGTGGGGCTCAGATCAAGCCGGGCACCGTTCGGCACACCTGCAAAGGCCAATCCGATCTCACCAGACCGAAGGGCGGTGGCATCAAGCCTGAGGCGCGAGCGCGGCGCATAGTGGCGCTCGAGCATGCCCGGCGCGGCAATGCCCGGCCCGGGCAGTCCGAGACTGCGGCCAAGTGCGGCCTCAATCGCATCGCGGGAAATCATGCCGGCGCGCAGGAGCGTCGGCACCGACCCCACGACACTGACAATGGTCGATTCAAGTCCCTGGGGGGCTGGACCAGCATCGAGGATCAAAGCCAGATCTGACCCCACATCGTGTTGAACATGCTCCGCCGTTGTCGCAGAGACATGGCCTGAGCGATTGGCGGAAGGCGCGGCAATGGGTTTGCCAAATCCGCGCAAGACAGCCTGCGCCACCTCATGGTCTGGAACGCGCAAGGCAACCGTATCAAGGCCGGCGCGGGCAAGATCGCAGACGCCCCCCTCCGGCCTTGCCGTCACAACAAGTGTCAGCGGACCGGGCCAGAACCGGGCAGCAAGGCGCACGGCATCATCCGTCAGGATGCCAATGTCTTCGGCTGCCGCCAGATCGGCAACATGCGCAATCAGCGGGTTGAATGAAGGCCTGCCCTTGGCAGCATAGATCCGCGCGACAGCCCCGGGGTTCGTCGCGTCCGCAGCCAGCCCATAGACTGTCTCTGTCGGCAGTCCCACAAGCGCACCCTCAGCCAGCGCCGAGATCGCCTTGGCAATCGCATCAGGCGTCGGCTTGAGCACACGGGGCGGGGAATGCGTCATTGGCGGGTGCCGGGAATGATTGACGATGGGGCGCGCGGGTCTATGGTGCGCGCGAACGGTCCTAGCCGCCTCGACGCGGCGCGTCGAGGCCGGCATTCTCGGGAGACGCCTTTATGTCGTATGTCGCGCCTATCGCCGACATGGTGTTCACGCTTCGCCATGTGGTTGGAATAGAAACGGTACCCGGCCTTTACGACGACATTGGCGACGGGATGGTTGAGACCATTCTTGAAGAGGCAGGCAAGTTCGCCTCCGAGCGGATTGCGCCGCTCAACATGATTGGTGACAGAACCGGCTCAAAGCTTTTGAACGGCCAGGTTACGACCCCGCCCGGCTGGAAGGACACCTACACGGATTGGGTTCAAGGCGGGTGGAACGGGCTGACGGGTCCGGTTTCTCATGGCGGGCAGGGTCTGCCGGTTGTCCTGAACGCAGCGTGCATCGAGATGTGGAACGCCGCATCGATGGCTTTTGGCCTGTGTCCGCTGCTGACAATGGGCGCTGTCGAGGCGCTTGAGGCGCACGGCTCGGACGAACTCAAAGAGCGTTATCTGGCAAAGGTTATCTCCGGTGAGTGGACCGGAACCATGAACCTGACAGAGCCTCAGGCCGGTTCCGATCTCGCATCGCTGCGCACCCGCGCAGAGCCCGTCGGTGATGGGTCATTCCGCATCTTCGGCCAGAAGATCTACATCACTTACGGCGAGCATGACCTGACCGACAACATTGTGCACCTGGTGTTGGCGCGTCTGCCTGATGCGCCTCAGGGCACACGCGGCATCTCACTGTTCCTCGTTCCGAAAATCATGCCCGACGGCAGCCGCAATGACGTGTTCTGCAGCGGTATCGAACACAAGCTTGGCATCCATGCCTCACCGACCTGCACGATGGTCTACGGGGACCGGGGCGGCGCCATCGGCTGGTTGATCGGTGAGGCCAACAAGGGCCTCGCCTGCATGTTCACGATGATGAACAATGCCCGCCTTGGCGTGGCGCTGCAGGGTGTGGCCATCGCCGAGCGCGCAACCCAGAAAGCCGTGCAATACGCCAATGATCGAAAGCAGGGCCGCGCGCCGGGAGCCAAGACAGAGAGCGTGATTGCCGAGCATCCCGATGTGAAGCGCATGCTCCTCGAGATGAAGGCAAAGACTGCAGCAGCGCGCACGATCGCGTATCATCTCGCATCTGAGCTTGATCGCTCACATCGCCTCGAAGACCCCGCAGCGCGCAAGGCTGCTTCTGAACGCGCGTCCTTGCTCACGCCGATTGCCAAGGCTTTTGCGACGGACATCGGCTCCGAGGTCGCCTCCATCGGGATCCAGGTCCATGGCGGCATGGGCTTCGTCGAGGAGACCGGAGCGGCCCAGCATTTGCGCGATGCGCGCATCGCCGCGATCTACGAGGGCAC
>JAIYEB010000115.1 GCA_027487195.1 Hyphomicrobiales bacterium
GCCGCATGGGACAGGGCAAGAAGCGCATGCTTTGACATGACATAGCCAAGCGGGGCGGTCGGATCGCGAAAGCGTTTGGCATCCGTCGAGGCGATGTTGACGATCCGCCCTGAGCCGCCAGCCTTGAGGGCAGGCATGGCCCGGCGCATCACGCGAAACGGTGCCTTCACATTGACGGACACCATTTCATCCAGCGCTGCCTCATCGGGATGATCAAAGCCGAAGCGGCGCAGCACGCCTGCATTGTTGATCAAGCCATCAAGGCGCCCGTGATGGGCCAGCGCAGCGTCAATGAAGCTCTCGGCCGTGTTCGCCTGAAGCGCATCAAAGCGGTGGTAGCTGACGCGATCAGGGTCGAGCCCGAGGCTTGCGCTCGTGCGGGCTGGATCGCGCACGCCAAGCGCCAGCGCGTAGCCATCGGCATGGAGGCGCTTGGCAATTTCAGCGCCAAGCCCCCGTGAGGCGCCCGTAATCGCCACAACGCGCCCCGCCACCGGCATCAATCCGGTGGGGTCAGGCGCGTTTGCAGCGAGGTTTTCCATCCCTAGAAGATCCCCTGATACACGCCGCCATCGTTGATGATGTTCTGGCCGGTCATGAAGCCGGCCTGGGCCGAGCACAGATAGGCAATGAGATCGCCACACTCGGATGGAGCGGCAAAGCGGCCGGCGGGCGTTGTCTTGAGCCGGTCTTCGACGATGGCCTCATAGGTTGTGCCGCCGCGCACGGCATGGGCGTGGAGGTTTGTATGAAGCGCGTCGGTGTCGATGAACCCCGGTCCAATCGTGTTGATTGTCACGTTCCTGCCGATGAGCTCGCGCACCATGGATGCGATCGCGCCGGACAGCGCAACGCGCGCAGAATGGGAATGGGCGAAGTTCAGCTGCGGGAACTTGATGTTTGACACCGAGACATTGACCACGCGGCCAAAGCCGCGCTCGCTCATGCCGGGGACGGCACGGGCAATGAGATCAATGGTTGAATAGAAATGCGCATCCCACCATTTGAGCCAATCCTCGCGTGACAGGGTCCTGAAATCCGCGGGCGTCTGGCGCAAACCCGGGTTGCACACGAGAATGTCGGGTGAAGGGCAGGCCGAAAACAGCTCATCCCTGGCTTCTTCGGTTGTGACGTCGCCAACAACCGTCGTCACCTTGACGCCGAATGTCGAGCGAATGTCAGCTGCAGCCTCGTGGAGCGTTTCGAGTGTGCGGGCAATGATCGTGAGATCAACGCCTTCAGCCGCAAGACTCTCGGCTGCGGCGCGGCCAATGCCCTTGCTGGCTGCGCAAACGATGGCCTTCCGGCCTTTGATGCCGAGATCCATGATTTACATCAGCCCCAGCGAGACGAGGCCCTTCTTGAGACCTTCAAGGGGAGGACCAGCGAGCGGGCGCAGCGGTGTGCGCGGGCGGCCACCGCCGGCAAACCCCAGCATGTCCATGGCAGCCTTTGTCGCTGGATAGAGTGTGCGGCCTTCGCTTGTGAAAAGGTCCGTCAGCTTTCGGCCCATGGCCTGCAGCTCGGCCGCTTCACTCGCGCGCCCCTGTTTCGTGACTGCGAACAGGTCGATGCAGCCTGCCCAGACGTTCGGGAAGCAATCAACCGTCCCATCAGCGCCAAGGCCGACCGCCGGAACACCAAAGACGGAGGAGGGGCCGCAGAACACGCGCAGCCGGTCCTTCACAGCCAGAGCGGTTGCGTAATAGTTGTTCCAGTCGCCCGAGCTTTCCTTGATGGCGACGACATTCGACAGCTCGGCAAGGCGCGAGGCCAGCGCTGGTGAGACTGCGTTCACGGCATTGCCGGGGATGTTGTAGACCATGATCGGCAGGCCGATGGCTGCGTTGACATCGACGTAGTGAGCGAAAATCTCATCGTCGGAGAGTTTGACGAAATAGGGCGGCAGGATCAGGACGCCATCAGCGCCAGCCTTTTCGGCTGCTTTTGCCATCTCGATTGTGTCGTCTGGCCCCACGCAGCCTGTGCCAACAATGGTCGTGCCGCGCCCTGCAACAGTCTCGACAGCGCTCTTGTAAAGCGCCTTTCGTTCATCGTGCGACAGCGCCCAGAATTCGCCGGTGCATCCCACTGCGACAACGCCGGTGGCACCAAGGCCGATGAGGCGATCAATGTTGGCCTGAAAGGCCTTGTGATCGACACGGCCGTCTGATGTGAACGGGGTTGTGACAGCCGGCATCGCGCCAGCCCAGGAAACTGAATTGCGGTCCATGTAACGCACCTATGCAAGGGTCATGCGGGGGGTAACGCCGCACCGAAACGCGCTGCGATGCGCAGTCCCGATACAGCATCGAACAGATGAAGGCGGCTCGACTTCACGTCGCAGGCGAGCACACTGCCGATGCCCAAGGGCATATCCGGCGGCGCGCGCACCGTCACGGTAGTTCCTGCAAAATCGAGTAGCACAATGGTTTCATGACCTGAGGGTTCAACGACCCGGATCGTGCCGTTGAGCGGGCCAGCACCGAGCGTCATGTCCTCCGGCCGCACGCCAAGAAGCAGGCGCGATCCATGCCCGCTGGCCTCAGGCGTAACGGGCACGCGCAGGGCGGGATGGCTGAACACTCCGTCTGCCAGCGCACCTTCGAACATGTTCATGGAAGGGCTGCCGATAAAGGTTGCGACGAACGTGTTTGCAGGCGCCTCATACACCTCCTTCGGTGTAGCGAACTGCTGCAGAACGCCCTCGTTCATGACCGCAATGCGATCCGACATGGTCATCGCTTCGAGCTGGTCATGCGTCACGTAGACAAAGGTTTTTCCAAGCGAGCGATGAAGCTCGATCAACTCGGCGCGCATGTGGGCGCGCAGTTTGGCGTCGAGGTTCGACAAGGGCTCATCGAGCAGGAACGCAACGGGATCGCGCACAAGGGCGCGGCCCAGCGCAACGCGCTGCTGCTGCCCACCGGAGAGCTGGCGTGGCTTCCGCTGAAGCAGTGCACCAAGCTGCAACGTCTCGGCTGCAGCCTTCACGCGCGTCTCGCGCTCAGCGCGGGGCATGCCACGTTTTTTAAGCGGGTAGGCGATGTTTTCGGCCACGCTCATGTGGGGGTAGAGCGCGTAGGACTGAAACACCATGGCGATGTCGCGCTTGCCGGGCGGGACGTCATTCACGACCCGGCTGCCAATCGAGATTGTGCCTTGCGTTGGAAATTCGAGGCCGGCAAGCATGCGCAGCGTCGTTGTCTTGCCGCAGCCGGATGGCCCAAGAAGGCTGACAAACTCGCCGGAACGAATGGTCAGATCAAGGCCATGAAGCGCAATTGCGCTTCCAAAAGCCTTTCTCACGCCTGAAAAAACAATGTCGGACATGGTCAGCCTTTCACGCCGCCCGCGCCAAATCCGCGGGTGAGATAGCTCGACAGGAAGGCAAAGATGATGACAAGCGGCAGTGACATCATCACGGACGCCGCCATCAACAGCGACCACTCGATGTTGAAGGAAGAGATCAGCATATTCATCACGCCGGTTGTCAGCGGGCGCGCCTCATCCGTGTTCACCAGAACCAGTGCGAACAGATATTCGTTCCAGGCCAAAATGAACGTGAACAGGGATGTCGAGATGATGCCGGGCAGGGCCTGGGGCAAAATCACATCGATAAAGGCTTCCATGCGGGTTGCGCCATCGACAAGGGCTGCGGCTTCGAGATCATCGGGAATGCCCTGCATGAATGAGCGCAACAGCCAAAGCGCATAGGGAAGCGCGAACGTTGTGTAGGCGACAACGAGCGAAAACAGCGAGTTTGCGATGCCAACCCATACCATCAGCAGGTAGAGCGGCAAAACCAGCACGACCGAGGGCAGGAGGTAGGTGAACAGCACCAGCTGGGCCAGGCGCTCGCGGCCTGGATAGCGAAACCGGACAAGCGAATGGGCGCCAAGCGTTGCGACCACGATCACGACAAGTGTGGTTCCAAACGCAATCAGAAGCGAGTTGCGCATGTATTTGAGAAACGGTGTGTCGTAGATCAGCGTCCAGTAGTGCTCGAACGTCACTGTCTCGGGCAGGAATGTCGGTGGAATCCGGAACAGCTCGAACTGTGGCTTCACCGACGTGATGACCATCCAGATCAGCGGAAACGCGACAAGCCCGACCACGCTCCAGGCGAACAGATTGAACGCAACGCGCCGGACCATTTTCATCGCGCGCCCTCACGTTCGCTGCGACCGGCCGATCGCAGGTAGAGCACCATGAAGACCAGCATCACCAGCATCATCGATACCGCGATGGCTGATGCGCGACCCATGTCATTAAGGCCGAAGGCTTCCTTGTAGACCATCAATGGCAGCGTCTGCGTCGAGATCACCGGCCCACCTCCGGTCAGGAGATAGATCAGGTCGAACTCCTTGAAGTCCCAGATGGCCCTGAGCAGGATGACCACAACGAGGACTTCCTTCAGCTGCGGCAAGGTCACGTCGAAAAAGCGGGCAATGGGACCTGCGCCGTCCATCTTGGCGGCTTCATAGAGCTGGTCGGGGATGGATTGCAGGCGTGCGAGGACTGCGATCACCACGAACGGAAAATACTTCCAGGCCCCGACAAGAACGATCGAGATCATGGCGTTCGGCATGGAGCCGAGCCAGTCGAGCGGTCGCTGCAGAAGGCCGGAGATCAACGCGAGATAGTTGAGGATGCCGTAGAGATCATTGAACAGCCAGCGCCAGACGAGGACAGCGACAACCGTTGAAACGAAGTAGGGAAACAGGATCAGGCTGCGGGCCAGCGAGCGAAACACCATGTTCTGGTGCAGCATCAGCGCCACGGCTATTCCAAGCACGATCTGCAGGGTCAGCGTGAAGACCGTCCAGATGAAGGTGTTCGCGAGCGAGCGCCAGAACTCGTTTGAGGCCATCAGCTCGGCATAGTTGCCAAGCCCAACCCACTGTCCGCGGAGGGTTGGCGTGAAGATTGTAAACAGCGACAGGTAGATCGCGGAAACAAGCGGGTAGATGATGACAGCGCTGAAAATCAGGATTGTCGGCGCAATCAAAACGGCACCGAGCAAGGCGTAGCGTCGGTCAAGCGGGTTTGTCGCCATCACAAATCCAGTCAGCGCATACTGCCAGAGGGTATGCGGGAAAGCGGGCCGGGCGCACGATCAGGGCCTTTCGGGCCGGAACGCGTGCCAGTTTGGAAAGCCTGCAGGACGCGCCGGAGCACGTCCTGCAGGTGATGTCTCAAGGGCCGTTTCAGGCGCGCATCAACTGCTCGAGCCGGCGCGCAACATCCGAGACAACGGTTGCGATGGGCTCGTTGTTTGACACGAAGCGCTGGACGGCCTCGGCGAACACGTGGCTTGCAACGATCTGGCCGGCGCGGACGTTCGGGCGGTGACGCGTGGTTTCCCACCCGAGATTGTGTCCGGCAGACGCCGCCTGGGACATGAGCTGAACTGCGGGACGGTTCGCCTGAATCAGCGGATTGGCCTGGTATTCAGCGCTTTCATAGATCGGGCGCAGAACCGGCAGAACGTGGCCAGGAGCGGCGTGCAACTGACGGATATAGCCGTCCGCCCGGAACAGGTGGGCTGCAAACCTGCGGGTCATTTCGATATTGGAAGCGCCCTTCGGGATCATCACTGACGGGAAGTCGTTGAAGGTCCAATGCGGCGTCGCTGCCGAGATGGTCGGATACATGTGACAGGTCACGCTTGAGGCAATGCGCGGGTTTTGTGTTGCGACGTTTGCCAATACGCGGCCCGTGTAGATGCCGGTTGCGGTTGCGCCGGAGACAAACGCCGTGAGGCTATCGCCCCAGGAGTAGTTCGTTGCACCTGGCGGGCAGAATTCGCGCATCGACTTGTAGAACTCGAGCGCGTTGCGGAAGGCATCATTCTCGACGTTGACCTGCAGGTCGGGCGTGAAGATCGAGCCTCCTGCGCCATGCACGAAGCAGATGAAGATCAGCGATGTCATGGAGTTGCGCGCATAGGGGAGCGGCGCGCCAAAGACTGGACCACGCTGCATGCGACGGCAGGCATCGCGCAGCTGATCCCAGGTCCGTGGGACCTCGGTAACGCCAGCCTCGCGCATCAGATCCTGCCTGAGCCACATCATGTTGGCGGCCGAGCCACCAATTCCGGTACCGGCAAACTGCCCAGGCGCGACTTCGTAGATGCGGTTGGCACCTTCAAAGAAGTTCGCCGGGCCAATGGCGTCGATCACCGAATTGAACGGCTCGAGAAGATTGTTGGCCCAGTACTGCGACACCGCAAAAGAGGGCAGGTGCGTAACGACGTTCGGGACCTGGCCTGATGCAAAGGCTGCGGCCATCTGGGCCGGGTAGCCTTCGTCCGAGGTGGCTTCGAAGTTGACCGTCACCCCAGGGTTGGCTTCCTGGAAGGTGCGGATCTGGAAGTTATAGGCTTCGCGTTGGGCCGGTGCGGTCTGGGGCGACCACCAGCGCAGAACGACGGGTTGCGCGGACGCGGGCGTTAGGGCCGGAGCGGCAAGCGCCGCACCGCCAAGCCCTGCAAGAACGATACGACGGGACGGACCAGTTGACGTGACCATGACATTCTCCTCAAGGGGCGACAGTGTTTCCAGGCGATGCGGGACCCGATTCCACCGCGAGGTGCTCGGTCCATTCTGCGAACATTTTTCTGAGTATGGACGGGCGGTTTGCCACAGGGCAAGTGCTGTTGCAGTTAGGCGTGCTTTGGCGATCGAGGCGCTGCGATGGGATCGATAGATCCGAAAATAGACATTTATATCAATATTTTATCGCAAAATTCTGAAGTGCGTGTTTGGGCGGGGTGTGCGAGCATATTCCTTGGCATAGGGCAAAGGCAGCAGATGCGTTCGCATTGCGAACAGGCTATAGCCACTCCCCCAGACTTTCGAGAGTGCAGGATATGATGGACACATTGACACGAGCGACGGATCTCAAAGACCAAGATACAGATGGGCGCAACCGGGATGCCGCAGCTTCGCGCGCAACCGATGATCGCGAGATCGTTCATTCCGTTCTCAAGGCCTTTGAGGTTCTGAAAGCCTTCAGCCGTCACAAGCCGCGCATGACCTTGTCCGAGGTTGCCGAGTATGCCGGCATGAGCCGTGCGAGCGCGCGTCGGTTCCTCCTGACATTCACGCATGCCGGTTACACCAAGACCGATGGCAAGCGATTTGAACTGACACCGAAGCTCTTGGAGCTTGGCCACTCGGTGCTGTCGTCGCTCAACATCTGGGATCTGGCGCGTCCGGTCCTGACCGAGCTTTCGGAACGTTGCGACGAGAGCTGCTATGGCGCTGTGCTCGATGGCGCCGAGGTGCTCTATGTGTTCCACGCCCCATCCTCGGCCAAGGTGGTCAATGTCAATCTGCGCGTTGGCAGCAGGCTGCCCGCCTATTGCACATCGATTGGCCGCGTGCTGATCGCCGGACTGCCTGATGATGAGCGCGAGCGGGCCATTGCCGCGATGAAACCGGTTCAGCACACGCTGCGCACCGTGACCGCCAAGGCGAAGCTCAGGGAATTGATCGAGCAGGCCGGGCGTCAGGGCTGGTGCGTTGTGGATGAAGAGCTCGAGATCGGTCTTCGCTCGGTCTCGGTGCCGATCAAGTCGCCGTCAGGCGCGACTGTGGCTGCGATCAATGTGTGCGGCCCCAGCGTCCGGGTCACCTCAGATGAACTGCGCTCGCGCATTCTGCCCGATCTTCTGGTCGCTGCAGACCGCATCAACAAGGCGCTCAGGGACTAGGTCCCTTTCGCTTCGTGAATCAAGGCGACGCTCCAAGTCTTTGTTTTATGACTCGTTATTGCGCAGAGCCGGCTCCCGGCTTTGCCTGGCATGCTCAGGCAAAGCGGCTTGCTGAGAATGGGCGGACATCAAAGCCTGGATCGCGCCCTGCAATGATGGCCGCTGCCATGTCGCCAACAAGGGGTCCGAGCGTATAGCCCGCATCACCGGGTACCGCGACGAAAGCGTTGGCATGGCCGGGCAGGGCACCCAGAACGCACTGCCCATCGCATGTGGTGTTCACGCCAGCCCAGGTTCGGATCAGCCTGAGCCGTGACAGGCGCGGAACCACGTGCTGTGCGAGGCTGAGATTGCCGATCAGGCTGTCTGGCTCAACAGTCGGGAATGCTTGTGGCCCTTCAAAGCGCGCAGGCCAGCCGCCGCCAATCACCACTTGGCCGGCACCGAGCTGTTTCAGCGTGATCATGCGGTCTGCATGCTGGACAAGATGCAGGATCAGCGGGCTTGTCGCCTCAGTGACGTTCATGTGCAGGGGTTCTGCCACTGTCGGAATTACAACACTAAGATGCGCCGAAAGGGCGCCTGTGCCGGCACCTGCGGCCAGAACGAGGGTTTTGCAGCGCACCTGACCCCGCGACGTCGAAACCAGGTACCCGGCATCGCGTTGTTCAAGCGCTGACACGATCGTCTCGGTCGCAATCACAACGCCTTGAGCCAACACAGCCCGGCGGAGCGCTGAGTTGGCCAGAAGCGGGTTGAGCTTGCCCTCTGTGACGCAAAGTTCAGCGCCATAGATCGCGTCGCCGAGATAGGGCGCAATGGCCATGAGCTCGTTGCGCTCGAGCATGTGCACATCAAGGCCAAGGGCGCGTTCGCGCTCGGCCTTTTCCTTCAGGAATGCGAACTGGGCCGCATCCTCTGCAACCATCAGGCCGCCGGAAATCTTCAGCTCGAAATCCGCCTTGAGATCGCGCGCCAGTTGCTGCCATGCTCCAACCGCGCGTGGATAAAGCGGCAGTGAGTATTCGAGATTGCCGATCTGGTCCGGGTACATGCGCAGGAAGCGGCTCTGCATCTGCACATGCAGGCTGCCGGCGTTCGCATTTGTGCCGGCATTGCGTCCCTCATCGATCACCAGCACGCCGCGCCCATCAGTGCTGAGCGCACGCGCTGTTGAAAGGCCGACGATCCCGCCGCCAATGACAACCACATCAATGTCAGAGGGGAGGCTCACCTTGGCTTGCCCGCGGATACGATATCGCCAATCGCCACCGGCTTTAATGGGCCGCGTGGTGCAAAGTACGCGTGCTCATCCATGGGCCGGCCCTGGGTCTCAGCCAGATGAGCCACCAGCAACGGCCCACAGTTGCGGCCCTGACAACGCCCCATGCCCATCCGTGTGCGCCGCTTGACCTCGGCAATGGAAGGCGATCCATCGGCCAGCGCAGCGTCAAGAGCAGCCTTCGTGACCTCTTCGCAGCGGCAGACAAGTGTATCGGCGCTGCAGAGCGACAGGCCTGGCTCAGGCGCATCAAACAAACGCCAGAGCGCTTTCTGAAACCTGCGATGACGCTTGAGGTCAGCATTTGCGGCTGCAAGCGCAGTGACATTGACTGAACGGCCGAGCCGGCCTGCGGCTGTGATGCCTGCAATGAGCCCTTCGGAGCGGGCTGCGGGTGCGCCGCCAAGCCCGCAGCCATCGCCAACGGCAAAGACATTTGGAACTGTTGTTTCCATTTCGGCCGTGCGCACACAGACGAGATGGCCTTTGTCATGGTCGTGGCGATGTTCAGCGCCAAGCGCGCGGGCAATTTCATTCGCCGGCGAAAAGCCGTAGCCAAGGGCAATGGCATCCGCCTCAACGAAGATGTCCTGCCCCAGCTGATTTCGCAATGTCGCGCGCAGTCCGGTGAGGCCTTGTTCGACTGCAACCAGCCGGGTTGCCCAATGCAGCGCGATCCCGCGCCCTTTCAGGGCCAATACAAGCTTGGCGCCTTCAAGCGCCAGGGCTGGCCCTGACAGGGCAAGCGCCAGACCGGAGCCAAGAGTTCGAAGGCCAGGTCCGGCGGCAGCCTCGCTGACAGCAACGATGTTGGCCCCGCCGGCTGCGAGTTCGTTCGCGACTTGCAGGTTCAGCGGACCGTTTCCAGCAACGAGAATGCGCTTTGCAGGCAGCGTGCGCGACGAGCGCCAGAGCGTTTGCATTGCGCCCGTTGTCATGACGCCGGGAAGCGTCCAGCCAGGAACAGGCCAGGGGCGTTCGTATGCGCCCGTAGCCAGAATGACCTGACGCGGCTTGATCCGGTAGGTCTGATGATTGTGCGTGACGAAAAACAGGTCGGCGGCATAAGCGCCCCACAGATCAGCCGGGGCCATGATCTGAACACCTGACGCCATGACATCAGCGACAAGGGCAGCACCTTCGCGCTGTTGGCGATCAAGGGGCGGCCCTGCGCCTTCTGCGGTTTGCTTGTAGTATTGGCCGCCGGCAACGCTGCGCTCATCAATGAGCAGCACGTCGGCACCGGCAAACCGCGCAGACAGCGCAGCCGACAGACCGCCAGCGCCTCCACCAATCACAAGGATTTCCGGCGTCAGTTCCTGAAGATCGCCGGCCGTGATCGGCTTTGCGCCGATGCTGCGCGCGGCGGTTTGCCCTGGGAAGGCCTGACGCGTCACAGTGAGACCAGGGGCCGATTTGACCATGCACGCGCGCATGTTCTCCTCGCCATCAATGGTCACGAGGCAGTCCTGGCAGACGCCCATCCCGCACCACACCCCGCGCGGTGCGCCCGAGCGGGTATCGCGCAGCGCAAGTTCGCCGGCCTCAGCCAGAGCTGCAGCAATTGTTTGCCCCGGACGAATTGAGATCTCGCGGCCTTCAAACCGGAAATGGGACATCAGTTTGCTTCCGGCCAATTGGGCCAGTCCTCACGTGCCTTGAGCTGTGACATCAGCGCCTTGTCCCGCCAGCGTACGCGCGCCTCCCATTGTTCAAGCGGCACTGCTGTGCGCCGCGCGGCATCGACCTTTGCGACAAGGTCATCCGTCCAGGGATCGTTCTGGCCACGTTCAGCGCCCATGCGTGCGTAGGCTGCGCCCATGCGCGCGGCGTGGGCGGGAATACCGCCGCGCGTGTTGAGGTCGGCTGTCTCGAACGGGCCAATGACTGACCAGCGCAGCCCAAGTCCATCCCGCACGACCCGGTCAAGGTCGGTCGGTGAGATGACGCCGTCGCGCACAAGGCAATAGGCTTCGCGCAACATGGCGCCCTGCAGGCGATTGAACACGAAACCTTCGATTTCCCGGGTAATGCGCACAGGCGAAAGCCCGCATTGGGTCAGGAAGGCATCGGAACGCTCAACGGTGTCCTGGCTGGTGAACTCAGCCGGCACAAGCTCGACCACCGGTATCAGAAAGGGTGGGTTGCCGGGATGAACCACGAGGCAACGCTCGCGGGTTGCAAGGCCGCCGGCAATGGCGCTTGCCGTGATTGCCGAGGATGAGGATGCGAGAATGGCGGTCCGGGGCGCGCTGATTTCAAACGCGCTGAACAACGCCTGCTTCAGCTCAAGCCGTTCAGGGGCATTCTCCTGAACATAATCGGCGTCCTTCAGGGCTGCTTCAAGCTCGGCATGGATCGAGAGCTTGCCGAGGACGGCATCGATATCGCCCTCAAACAGGCCATAGGACGCAAGATCTCGAAGTCTTGCCGCAACCTCTGTTTTGGCGACATCGCGGCGTGTGCCATCGGGGTCGTGCAGCGCAACGTCATGGCCAGCGCGTGCAAACACGAGGGCAAACGCAATTCCGATCGAGCCTGCACCAACAACGGCAACCTTCACAGTGCTGTATCCTTCAAAGTCCGGCCTCGCGCTTCACATAGGCCGCGACCTCGGCGTGGGTTGCAAACCATACGCTTCCCGAGGCTTTGGCGTGGCGGATCAACTCGTCGAGGATGAAGATGCGCGAGCGATAGCCGGTGACGAAGGGATGCATGACGAGCTGGAGCAATCCGCCCTCGACCAGCGCCTGATCAAACTCGCGCCGGAAGATATCAAGCACATCTGCCGGCGGGGTATGCGGGCGTGTCGGCGGCGTGCGGTTGAACAACAGGTAGACCGCATCATCGCGCACCCAGTCCACCGGCAACTCGACGAGGCCGGTGGCGTGCCCATCGAGCAGCAGTTCATAGGGATCATCGTCGGCCATCATGGAGGAATCGTACAGGAGGCCAGCTTCCTTCACGAGGCGAATGGTATTTGCACTCAGATCCCATTGCGCGGCGCGATGGCCGACGGGGCGCACGCCCGACAATCTCTCCAGAACCTCGATCGAGCGGAGCATGAGATCACGCTCATCGGCTTCCTCGAGCAGGGATGTGTTTTCATGGATATAGCCGTGGATCCCGATTTCGTGGCCTTCGCCAACGAAACGACGCGGCTCATCTGGTCCGATGAGGGCTGCAACAGCCGGGCAGAAGAACGTCGCACGCACATCATGGCGTGCGAGCACGTTGAGGATGCGTGGCACGCCGACACGCCGACCATATTCGCCCCAGGCAATCCTGCCCAGTGCGCGCCCGCCCGCACCCATTTCAAATGTCTCGTGATCGGCATCAAAGGACAGGGCCACAGCAACCCGTGCGCCGCCGGGCCAGACGGTTGGTCTCAATGTCCGCCCGGCGCGGACCGTCCCAACGAGTTGGCGCCAGTCCGCTTCCGGCCAGGTCCAGGGCTTTGAAGGTGTCATTGCGCTAGCCGATCTCGCGCATGCGCATCATGGTCTTGAAACCCTCGCGCTCAGTTGCAGCCAGGTACCAGGCCTGAACCCGGGGAAAATGCTCAAGCGCACGCGGCTCGGCCCTGAGGTAGAACACACAGCACGCGACGTTCAGATCAGCCACCGTAAAGCGCCCGCCAACCAGATAGCCATTGCCAGCCTCTAATGCGGCTTCAAGGGCTCGGAGCGGACGCTCAAGGCGGGACAAGGCAGCATTTACGGCAGCGGGGCTTCGCTCTGCCTCCGGGCGGTTGATGGTATGGACCACAATCTCATGGGCATCCGGCTCGAGCGTCGTTGCAGCCCACAACGTCCATGAGGCCATGCGCGCTTCCTCGCCCAGATCGCGCGCACCAAGCGGCGCTCCAGCAAGGCGCGCGAGGTGAAGGTTGATCGCAAGCGATTCAAACACCACCCCATCGC
>JAIYEB010000243.1 GCA_027487195.1 Hyphomicrobiales bacterium
CGTGGCCATGGAGTTTTTTGTCCGCGGTGGTTCGGCCCAGGACCCTCAAGGGCGTGAAGGCCTGGCTGCGCTGACAGCAAACCTGATGGATGAAGGCGCGGGCGACCTTGCAGGTGCTGCGTTTCAGGAACGCATGAAAGACCTTGCGGTATCGCTTGGCCTGTCGGCACAGCGTGATGGTGTCTCCGGCAGTTTCCGCTCCCTGACGATCAATCTGGACGCAGGTCTCGACCTGTTGCGCCTTGCGCTGGTCGCTCCGCGTTTTGATCAGTCCGACATTGATCGCGTGCGCCAGCAAATGGTTGCAGGCCTGAGGCGTGAGGAAAGCAACCCGAACGCGATTGCCAGCCGGACCATGTCAGCGATGGCTTTCCCGGGCCACCCCTACGGCAGGCCGACGTCTGGAACGCTGCAGAGCCTTGCGCAGATCACGCGCGACGACATTGTTGCATACCACCGCGCCATCATCGCGCGCCAAACCCTGAAGGTCGCGGTTGTCGGCGATATCGACGCGGCAAGGCTTGGACCGTTGCTCGACCGGGTGTTTGGCGGACTGCCGGCTTCGCCGCAGCTCAACCCCGTTGCAGATGTCACGGTCCAGAACGCTGGCGCCATCCGGATCATAGAAACGGACGTGCCCCAGACCGTCATCCAGATGCTGTCAACCGGCATCAAGCGTGATGATCAGGACTTCATTGCAGCGACCGTGATGAACCACATCCTCGGGGGTGGGTCGTTCAACTCGCGCCTGTTTGTCGAGGTGCGTGAAAAGCGTGGCCTCGCTTACTCCGTGTTCTCCGGGCTTAATCCGCTTGATTCAGCCGGATTGTTCATGGCCGGCACATCAACCCGCAATGACCGCGCCGCCGAAAGTCTGGCTTTGATCGAAGCCGAGATCCGCCGCATGGCGGCTGATGGACCAACCCAGGAAGAGCTCGACAAGGCCAAATCCTTCCTGGTCGGGTCCTATGCCTTGCGGTTTGACACGTCCGCCCGCATTGCCGGAATGGTCCTGAGCATGCAGGTCGACAATCTCGGGATCGACTGGATGGAACGACGTAACGGCCTTGTGCAGGCGGTGACGCTCGATGATGTGCGCCGGGCTGCACGCCGTGTTCTGGCGGCAGAGCGCCTCGTGGTCATGGTTGGACGTCCCGTCGGCGTTCAGGAACGCAGGCCGGGCGGCTGAACGCGCGGATCCGTTCTGCTCGAGCTTCCTGGATCCGTGTCAGGCCACGGCGATTGAACGCATCTCGGTCAAAAGGCCAGGGTGAAGGTCGCGCTTTGCCGCTATGAGCGCGCGCTGCGAAAGCGCCTCCCGGTTGTAGCGCACGCCATTGCCTTCAATATCGGTCAGCTTTCCGCCAGCTTCGCTCAAAATCAGGTCGGCTGCTGCGATATCCCAATCATGTGAGTTTGCGCCGGCGCAGGCGATATCAACGTCGCCTGCTGCCACGCGGGCGATGCGCAGCGCCAAGGAGGGTATGCGCGGCACAACCACACTGTTGATCGGGTAGGTGAGGGGAAAGCCCTTTTTTGGCCCGGCGATCAGGAATTGATCCCGATCGTGACTTTGGCTCAACCGCATGGGCTTGCCCTGAAGCGTCGCACCACCCCCGCGCAAGGCGGCATAAAATCCGTCGGCGCTCGGGCCTGCCAGAACGCCGGCGGTTGGAAGCCCATTTTCCACAATGGCGATGGAAACGCACCAGTTGCGATCACCCGCAATGAACGCGCGCGTTCCATCAATCGGATCAACGACGAAAATGCGACGCCTTGTCATGCGGACCGGATCGTCTGCAGTCTCCTCCGAGACCCAGCCATAATCAGGACGCGCAGCAAGCAGCATCTTGCGCAGGAACTGGTCAACTTCGATGTCCGCCACGCTGACCGGGGAGCCGCCATCCTTGCTCCACGTCTCCGGCGACTTGCCAAAATGCGATGCTGCAATGGCGAGAGCGAGGCGCGCGGCTTCGCTGATGAGTTGAAGATCGTCGCCATCCCTAGCGTCCGGCAATGGTCAGTTCTCCAACAAAGACACTTGGCGCTGCGACAGAGCCCTTGCGCTCGATATCCGAACACGGCTCGAGGGCTGCAAACATGTCGCCGAGATGGCCAGCGATGGTGATCTCCGCAACTGCGTACGCGAGTTCGCCGTTCTCGACATAGTAACCCGAGCAGCCGCGCGAATAGTCACCGGTCACGAGATTGGCGCCTGATCCGATCAGGTCAGTCACGAGAAGCCCGGTTCCGATGCGCATGAGCATCGCCTCAAGCGACAGCGCGCCGGGGTGAAGCGTGAGGTTGCTCATGGACGGGGAAGGGGCCGAACCAACGCCGCGATCGGCGCTCCCGGTGCTTGAAAGCCCGAGTTCGCGTGCGGTTGCTCCATCAAGGACCCAGGATGTGATGACCCCATCCTCAACAAAGGCGCGTGGGGCCGTGGGCCTGCCTTCCGCATCGAACGGTCGCGAGCGTGCGCCGCGCTTCAACAGGGGATCATCGAGAATCCGGATGCCCTTTGCGAAGACCTGATCATTGAGGCGCGACTTCAGGAACGAGGTGCCCCGTGTGATCGAGACCCCATTGATCGCGCCTGAGAGGTGGCCAACGAGGCTGGTGGCGACACGCCGGTCAAAGACGACAGGCAGCTTGCCTGTGGCGAGCTTCTGCGGATTGAGCCTGCGCACCGCCCGCTCTCCGGCCAGGCGGCCCACAAGATCGGGGGCCGACAGATCCTTGGCATACACCTCAGACGAGTAGTCGTAGTCGCGCTCCATCCCGACGCCGTCGCCGGCAATTGCCGTCATGGACACGCCAAACCGCGATCCCTTGTACGCTCCGCTGAACCCCTCGCTGGTC
Source organism: Hyphomicrobiales bacterium (assembly GCA_027487195.1). Taxonomy (GTDB): domain Bacteria; phylum Pseudomonadota; class Alphaproteobacteria; order Rhizobiales; family UBA4765; genus JAIYEB01. The sequence goes on from JAIYEB010000243.1 coordinate 2,863, forward strand.
ACCAGCACAAAGCCGCCGGTGCCAGCGCTCGCTGACGCGCCGCTCGACTTTGTGACGCCTGCAACACCAAGAGCGGCAGCCTCAGCCTTGAGAGCCATCTCGGTCAGGTCCGCGGCGGACAGTTCAGTTGGATCAAACAGGTCGAGATCGGGAGTGGCTCGTGCAAGTTCGCTTGCAGGCGTGAGGCCTGCAAAACGGTCTTCGGGCGCAACGCGCGCCATCGCCACGGCGCGCTCGGCCATGGCTGCAAAGCCCGCGAGATCGGGATCAGAGGTCGAGACAATCGCCGTGCGCCTGCCGACAAACACCCTTAGGCCGAGATCATCGCTTTCCGAGCGCTCGCTTTCCTCAAGCTGTCCATCCCGCACGCCAATCGAAAGCGAAGAGCCCGAAACGACCACGGCGTCGGCCGCATCAGCACCGGCGC
>JAIYEB010000086.1 GCA_027487195.1 Hyphomicrobiales bacterium
GAAGCCGTAGCCGTTGATGCGGCGCGGGTCGTCGAAATCCCTGAGACCATGCCGTTTGATGACGCCGCAGCCTTCACGCTCACCTATGCCACGACCATCCATGCGCTGAAGGACCGTGCCGCGCTCGCGCCCGGTGATACGTTGCTTGTGCTCGGCGCAGCAGGTGGTGCCGGCATCTCGGCAGTCGAGCTTGGCAAGGCGATGGGCGCGCGCGTCATTGCCGCTGTCTCGAGCGAGGAAAAACTCGCCTTTGCCCGCGCACACGGTGCCGATGACGGGATCGTCTATCCGCGTGGCCCGTTTGATGCCGAGGGCAAAAAGGCGCTGGCCCAGCAGTTCAAGGCCGCAGCAGGGCCTGAAGGTGCCAACGTCATCTATGACGCCGTCGGCGGAGACTATGCCGAAGCCGCACTCAGGGCCATCGCCTGGGAAGGGCGTTTCCTCGTGGTTGGCTTTCCGGCCGGCATTCCCAAGATCCCGCTCAATCTAGCCCTCCTCAAGGGTTGCCAGATCGTTGGGGTGTTCTGGGGCAGCTTTACCGAGCGCACGCCGCAGAAAAACGCCGCCAACATCGCCGAGTTGATGCGCCTTTATCTCGCGGGGCAGATCAAGCCTGCCATTTCCGCCCGCTTTCAACTGGCCGAAGGCGCGGAAGCGTTGAAACTGATTGGCGCGCGTGAGGCGCAGGGCAAGATCGTTGTGACCATGCCATGATGGCCGAAAGCGACATCGCGCTTCACGGGCTTGAGCCCTGGTTGTTGCACAACATTCCAGGCTTCTCGGGCGTCGAACGTCTGACGCGGCTGTCCGGCGGACAATCAAACCCGACCTACCGGATCGAAGCCTTGTCCGGTTCGCTCGTCTTGCGCCGAAAGCCGTTCGGTCAGCTCCTGCCCTCCGCCCACGCCATCGAGCGTGAGTTCAGGCTTCTGACGGCGCTTCACCCCACGGGCTTTCCGGTCGCCCGCCCATTTGCACTGTGCGAAGATGTGAGCGTCATCGGGGCTGCATTCTATGTCATGTCCCATGTCGAGGGGCGTGTGCTGCACGATGCCACGCTGCCGGGCGTGCCTGTCGCCAGCCGCCGCGCCATCTACACCACATTGATTGCGACGCTGGCCCGGCTGCAGACGATTCAGCCCTCGGCGATTGGCCTTGCCGACTTTGGCCGGCCCGGCTCCTACACAGGCCGGCAGATCGAGCGCTGGCTGAGGCAGGTTGCACTCGCCAAGACCGCCGACACCCCGGCGCTCGAGGCGCTTGGCGCGGCGCTGTCGCGCAATGTCCCAGCTGAGACCGCAACAACCCTGGTTCATGGCGACTGGCGGCTCGACAATCTGATCCTTGCGCCGGATGCGCCCGATGTTGCGGCTGTCATCGACTGGGAGCTTGCAACCACGGGGGATCCGCTGGCGGATGCAACCTATCTCCTGATGAACTGGTCCATGCCGCGCGACGGGCGCAGTGGCCTGTCCGGCGTTGATTTGGCCGCTGAAGGTTTGCCAACGCGCGCCGAGGCCGTCTCAATCTATTGCGAGGCCACCGGACGGCGCACGATCGATGCGCTCGAATGGTACATCGCCTACAACCTCTTCCGGTTGGCAGCGATCTATCAGGGCATTGATGCACGCGTCAGGGCCGGCACCGCAGGCTCTTCGGAAGCGCCAAAGCTCATTGCGGCTATTCCTGCGCTGATCGAAAAGGCCTGGGAGGAACTCAAGGCGAGTTAGGAGGACATCCGCCCCTTGGGTGTCTTGTATAAGATAGAACTCTGCCTATCATTCCCGCCCGATGTCACAGTTGCCGGAAATCGCCCAGGCGCTTTATCGCCCACTCTATGCGCAGGTGCGCGAAGCGCTCGTGCGCCGGCTCATTGATGGCACATGGGGGCCGGGCGCAGCGCTCCCGTCTGAAATCCAGATCGCGGCCGAGCTTGGTGTGAGCCAGGGGACGGTGAGAAAAGCGCTCGATGAGATGGTGGCTGACCGGCTTGTCGTCCGCCGCCAGGGCCGGGGCACCTTCGTTGCCGAGCATGACGCCAACCGCGCGCTGTTTCACTTCTTTCGCATCACGGCCGACGACGGCGTCAAGCAGCTGCCTGATTCCGCGGTGATCTCGGTCAAATCCGTTCCCGCCGACAAGGGGAGCGCCGCGCTGTTTTCGCTTGTCGAAGGCGCAGAGCTGATCGACATCACCCGCGTCAGGCTTTTGGGTGCAGCACCCATCATCTCGGAGCATATCTCGCTGCCGGCAGACGCTTTCCCCGGCTTTGACCCCGCAGAACCCCTGCCAAACAATCTCTACGCCTTCTACGAGACCCGCTTCCAGATCACTGTGACGCGCGCGGAGGAAAGCCTGAAGGCGGTTGCTGCCGGACCGGTTGAGGCCCAGCAGCTTGGCGTGGCCCAGGGCCATCCCCTGCTTGCAATCGACCGGCGCGCCTACACGCTCGACGGGCGCCTCGTTGAAGCGCGCCTGTCGCTGTGTCGCACCGAAACGCACCACTACGCGAACGTGCTGGGCTAGATCAGCGCACTATAGACCCGGTGCCGCTGCTGCGAAGCAGGCGGCCCAAGCCGCCTCAGCGCACCAGAATGTTCTTGAACTGCCACGGGTCCGAAGTGTCGACGTCTTCCGGGAAGAAGCTCTCGCCACGACCCTCAAGCGGCGTCCAGTCGGTGTAAAAGCCGTTGCATGGGCCAAGATACGGCCCCTGAACCTCAAGGCAGCGCTCATAGTCCATCTCGTCGGCCTCAACGATGCCGGCGTTGGGATTATCAAGCGCCCAGACCATGCCGGCGAGCACAGCCGACGTCACCTGCATGCCCGTCGCGTTTTGATAGGGCGCAAGCAGCTTGGTTTCCTCATTCGAGAGCTGCGAGCCATACCAGTAGGCGTTCTTCGCGTGGCCGTAGACCAGCACGCCAAGCTCATCGATGCCGCTTTCGATCTCATCGACGCCCAGAATGTGATGCTCGTCCTGGACCTTGCCGGCTGCGCCAAACATCTCGTGGAGCGAGAGCACGGCGTCGTTGGCCGGGTGGTAGGCATAGTGGCAGGTCGGGCGATACAGCACCTTGCCGGCGCTGGAGCGAACCGTGAAGTAATCCGCGATCGAGATCGATTCATTGTGCGTGACGAGGAAACCGTATTGCGGGCCGGGTGTCGGGCACCAGGAGCGCACACGCGTGTTGGCGCCGGGCTGCGCCAGGTAGATCGCCGCGCCGCACCCCGTGGTCTGGCGATGGCCATTGGCGGGCATCCACTTTTCATGCGTGCCCCAACCGAGTTCGGCTGGCTGCATGCCCTCCGAGACAAACCCCTCGACCGACCACGTGTTGACGAACACGCCGCGCGGCTTTGGATCATAGGCAACCTGCGTATCGCGCTCGGCGATATGCACGCCCTTGACGCCCAGCTTGCGCATGAGTTGGCCCCAACCCTCGCGCGTTGTCGGCTTCGCTGTCGGTTGTCCGGTGTCACGCGCGATATCCATGATCGCCTTCTTCACAAACCAGGAGACCATGCCTGGGTTTGCGCCGCAGCACGACACAGCCGTCGACTTGCCCGCGCTGGAGCGCTTCAACTCAAGCACGGTCTCACGCATGGCGTAGTTGGTGCGCTGCGCCATGGTCAGCGAGGTGTCGAAATAGCCACCAAGCCAGGGCTCGACGACCGTATCGATGTAAAGCGCGCCCATCTCCTGAGCGAACGCGATCATGGCGGTCGAGGACACATCCACCGAGAGGTTGACGATGAACGGGCGTCCGCCGCCCTTCTTCAGCAGCGGTGTCAGCACATCGCGGTAGTTCTGCTTCGTGATGGCGACATGGAGAAACGCGACGCCGTGCTCGTCAAGGATGGCTCGATCCGAATCGTCTGGATCGATCACCGTGAAGCGCTCCTTGTCGAACCTGAAGTGACGCTCGATCAGCGGCAAGGTGCCCTTTCCGATTGAGCCAAAGCCGACCATGACAATGGGGCCGTCAATGGTGTGATAAACAGGATAAGCGCGCATGGCAGACCTCGGGTGCAAAAAGGATTGGAATGCCGGTGATCCCGGCTGAACCTGTCGGCGGGGCCGTTAGCACGCGCTGCACAAAATCGCGAGGGGCCTTAGCTGCCGAGGGCTGAAACCGTTGCGGGCACGCGCGTCAGAAGCCGATCTGTCCACAGCGCAGAAGCATCAATGGCAGGCCGCCAGTCGAAGGCCAGCGCAAGGCTTTCGGAATCGACCGCACCGGCAACCTCCTTGTCGCGCAGCAACTCCTCGAGCAGCATCGCGCCCGTGGCACGGACGCGCGCAGCAGCCGCCTCGACCTTTCTGTGCGCCGCTTCCCGACCGAGATGGTGCGCAATGACGCCGGCTGCAGCGTCAGCTGAAATCATGCCGCGGGTCAGTTCAAGGTTGGCGCGCATGCGTTCCGGGACCACTTCAAGCCCTTCGGCAAGCCGGCGCGCTTCGACAAATACCCCGGAGGCAAGACCGAAAAGCTGTGGCAGGGCGGCCCATTCCGCCATCCATGCGCCCGCCGGGCGTTCGCCAGCCGCAACCATGGCGTCGAGCAGCACGCCCGCATGCGCCTTGGACTGGTTTGCGGCTGCCAGAATGACGGTCGCCGACACCGGGTTTCGCTTGTGCGGCATGGCCGACGAGCCCCCGCGCCCGGGGATGTGGGGCTCCGCCAGTTCGCCAACCTCCGTTGAAACCTGATCGGCAATATCGCGCGCCATCTTGGCCGCAGCACCAATCAGGATCGCGAGCCCATGGCCCAGAGCAGCCCGGCGCGCACGCAGCACGTGCCAGGACCCATCCGTTGTCTGCAGCTTCAGTTCTGCTGCCACGGCATCTCGGACTTCGGGCCCGCGCTCCTCAAACGCCGCAAGCGTCCCGACCGGGCCTGCATAGGACACGACCATGGCGCGATCGATGGCTGGCATCAGCGCGTCGAGCGCATCGACCATGCCCGCAGCCCAACTGGCGGCGCGATGGCCAAACGTGATGGTTGCGGCATGCTGGCCATAGGTGCGCCCGGCCATGGGTGTTTCGGCATGGCGGCGCGCGAGCGCAGCGA